>JAAYZL010000181.1 GCA_012514855.1 Clostridiales bacterium | reverse complement strand
CGCGCCGATCGCCGAATTCGCCGCGGGACTTCCCAACCTCAAATACTATGAGCTTCTCTCCTACCATCCGCTCGGGCTCTCGAAATCGGCTGCGCTCGGGCGCGAGGCACAGGAATTTGAAAAGCCGACGCGGGAAGTGATGGAGCTGCTCGCGGGCGAGGCGGCGCGGGCGGGCGTCAAGGTTGCCGTAAACGGAGGAAGGACATGCTGACGTATCGGGACAGAATTTCGAGCATGCGGGAGACGAAGCGCCTGCACACGCTGAAAAAGCGCGGGCAGAGGGGCTATTCCGACGAGGACGACTACGGCAACATCCCCGTGCCGGACGACTTCCTATTTCAGCCGCCGGCCGGGGGCATCTTCGGCTACGAGGGCCTTTCGAGGGCCTTTGAGGGCATGCTCGATCGCTATCCCGTGTACGTCGACCCGATGGAGGCGCTCTGCGGGCGGTGGAGCAAGCTGCTGACCGACTACCGGCTCGGCGCGCGCTGGGACGAAATCCGCTTCCCGTACGACGAATTGAAGCCGCTCCAGGAGCTCTACAACATCACCAGCGGCATCGACAACGAGGCGCACTGCACGCCGGACTTCGCAATCGGGCTCGCGCTCGGCTTCGGCGGGCTGCTCGAAAAGGTGCGCGGGCACCGCGACGTCCACCCGGAGCGGCGCGAATACTACGACGCCGAGGAGCGCGCGATCCTCGCCGTGCAGAGGTGGATCGGGCGGCACGTCGAAAAGATCCGGGAACTGCTCTCGAAAGAACAGCGCCCGGAAATTCGCGAGAGCCTCAAGGAGATGCTCGCGGCGAACGAGCGCATCGTCGACCGCTCGCCGGAGACCTTCCTCGAGGCGTGCCAGTGGATCGCGCACTTCGCGAGCGCCTCGCGGGCGTACAACCGCGACGGCGCCGGCTGCCAGCTCGACGCCATGCTGACGCCCTACTACGAGCGCGACGTCGCTCTCGGTCGGCTCGACGACGAAAAGGCCGCGTTCATCCTCGCGAACCTGCTGCTGATCGACACGCGCTACTACCAGCTCTCCGGCGTCGACGAATGCGGGTGCGACAGGACGTGCCGCCTCTCGTATCTGATCCTCGAGGCCGCGCACCTTTTGAACGGCTCGGCGAACCTGACCGTGCGCGTGCATGACGGCATCCCGGAGGACTTCCTGCGGACGGCCGTCGCCTTCCTCTTCGACGACCGCAACGCCTGGCCGCGCTTCTGCGGCGACGAGGCGCTCGTCCGCGGATTCATGAAAAACCGCGGCGTCGACCTCACGACAGCCCGCCAGCGGATCGCGTCCGGCTGCAACTGGATGTGCGTGCCGGGGCGCGAGTACCCGATGAACGACACGGTCAAGATAAACGTCGCGCGCGTGTTCGAGGTCGCGTTCCACGACATGATGGACGCGGAGCCCTCGCCGTCGACCGCGCTTCTGATGGGGTATTTCCAAAAACACCTCTCGGTTGCCGTCGACGTCGCCGCGAGGGGCGCGAACCTGCACATCGACCGCGCCCACGAGGTGCAGCCGGAACTGATGCTGAACCTCATGACGCACGGGAGCGTCGAGAACGGCCTCGACGTGAGCCAGTGCGCGGAGCTGTTCACCGTCGGCGTCGACGGCGCGGGTCTCGCGGTCGCGGCGGACTCGTTCGCGGCCATCGAGCAGCGCGTCGAGCGCGAGGGGCTGCTCGCGTGGGAGGCCGTCCACGAGGCGCTGCACGCGGACTTCGCCGGAATCGGCGGCGAGCGCATGCGCCAGATGCTTGCCTCGTCCGAGCGCTACTGCCAGGGGGCGAGCCTCGGGGACAAGTGGGCGCGCGCGATCACGGATGTCTTTGTCGATCTGGTGCACAACTTCCCGATGCCCGAAGGCAGGCAGCTCGTGCCGGGCTGGTTTTCGTGGTCGCGCACGATACTCTACGGGGAGGCGGTCGGCGCGACGCCGAACGGCCGCCACGCGCGCGCGCCGATCTCGCACGGCGCGAACCCGGTTCCGGGCTTCCGCAGGGACGGCGCGGTCACGGCGCAGTCGAGCGGCATCGCGGCCGTGCAGCCGGGCTGCGGGAACGCCGCGCCGCTGCAGTTGGAGTTCGACCCGAGGATGTCGGCGGAGGAGGGCGGCGTCGAGCGCGTATTGCAGCTGATCCGGAAGCACTTCGAGCTCGGCGGCACGCTGATCAACATCAACGTGCTCGACCTGGAAGTGCTGCTCGCCGCGAACGAAAACCCCGACCTGTTCCCGGAGCTCGTCGTGCGCGTGACCGGGTTCACCGCCTACTTCGCGTCGCTGTCGCCGAAGTTCAGGCAGCTCGTCGTCGACCGGTTCCTGAGCGGATTCTAGGCAAGCACTGATTTATTCGGCGGCGGGCCTGCCGGCCGCTTTTCCGCCCCCGCTTTGTCGCTCGTCCGGTCACCGTAGCGCTGCTACGGCTCCCTTCCGGCTCCGTGCGGGGACGAAAAATCGCCTCGGCAACCCACCACCTCATTAAATCATCGCTTACCCAGGGAGTTAAAAATGCGGTACTCGGATGCGCCGATAGGACAATATTGGCGCTTGCGGGAATGGGCGGATTGTCCTATGATATTGTGTAGAAATGGATATCGCCAGGGGTGATTGTGTGATTGAGGCGGTCGCTCTCACGAAGCGGTACGGCGCGAAGCTGGCGCTTAATGGCGTGAGCTTTTCCGTGGCCGCGAACGAGGTCGTCGGCCTGCTGGGGTTGAACGGCGCGGGCAAGACGACGACGATGAACATACTCGCGGGCTACCTCGGCGCCTCGTCCGGCACGGCCAGGATCGCGGGCTACGACGTCGTTGAGAATTCGATGGAGGCCCGCAAATTGGTCGGCTACCTGCCGGAGCAGCCCCCGCTGTACCTCGACATGACGGTCGAGGAATATCTGCGCTTCGTGTTCAGGCTGTACAGGCTCGGAGGGTCGATGTCGCAGAGGATCGCGCGCGTCGCGGAGCTGACCGGCATCGCGGACGTGCGCGGGCGGCTGATCCGCAACCTCTCGAAGGGCTACCGGCAGCGCGTCGGCATCGCGCAGGCGGTGCTGCCGGAGCCGAAGGTGCTGATCCTCGACGAGCCGACCGTCGGGCTCGACCCGACGCAGATCATCGAGATCCGCCAGCTGATCCGCGAGGTCGCGCGCGACACGACGGTGATCCTCTCCTCGCACATTCTGACCGAGGTGCAGGCGGTCTGCTCGCGCATTCTCGTGCTGCACCGCGG
>JAAYZL010000180.1 GCA_012514855.1 Clostridiales bacterium | reverse complement strand
CGCGACCCGCACGAACTGTCCGAACAGATTCTTGCGGCCCTGCGCGGCCCATTCATCCGCGACCTCCGCCATCGGGGAGGACGGGGTGATGGGATAGATTGCGGCCACGTCGCTGAACGCGTACGCGACGTGGCTGACGGCGGTGTTGCCGTCTACGGTCATCTTGATGCTCAAGTGGAGAACCTCCTTTAATCGAATCCATAGGATGTATAAAAACCCATATGCAGATTATAAGGAATGCCGGTCGCAAAGTCAAGGGAATTGGCGTTATGAAGCTTTACAATCCTTCTGCGCAATTGTAAAAAATTCCTCTTAAAGCGCTTCCTTCATCGCCTCCCAGATCTCTCTCGCGCGCTGAAACTCCCGAAGGTGCGCCTCGGCGTCCGCCGTATACTTCTCAAACTCGGTCAGAATGTCGTAAAACGCGCGGTCGTTGAAGTACGCGCAGACGCTCGGGATGTTCTCGCGGAGCGCGTTTCGGGCGTCCTCGAGGATTTCCCGGTACGTGTCCGGATGGGTGATGCGCATGTACAGCGGCTTGTAGCGCACCCAGCCGACGCACGCGCGGTGGAACCGGCCGATGACCTCGCGCGAGTCGTAGAGCGAGATGCCCTTGAGGTTCGTCGGCAGCACGCCCCGGAGCAGATTGCTGTAGAGCGCGAAGCCGTCGTGGAACGTGTACGCCGGGATGCGCTTGACCGTGTGATCGTTCAGGCACGTGCCCAGAAAGCTGTCCTCGCCGCGCGCGCCGGGCGGGTTGTAGAACGGCACGACCTTTGCGGGGTTCGTCAGGTTGAAGCCGAGGTTGCCGCCGGTGATGAACTTCGCGCCGTTGACCGCCTCGACGAGTTGCGGCACCAGCTCGGTGATCACCTTTTTGTCGGCGTAGGTCACGCCGCCGTTTCGGATGACCTCCTTGACGTCCTCCCACTTGAGCACGTCGCTCGCCATCGCCTCGACGAACTTCCTAAACGCGCGCTCGTCGAGTATGCCGTCCAGTTCCAGCGACGGCAGCGGCGACAGGTAGCCGCAGTGGTAGCCGTTCGTCACGTCCGCAAACTGCAGGTACTTCACGTGCGCCTCGATCACGCGCTGGCCGCTCCAGAGCGCGACGCCGGCCGTGTCGGAGTTCGTGACCGCCATCGGGTATTCGTCGTCGTCGAAGAAGATCAGGTAGTCCATCTTCTGTTTGAGCGCCTGGTAGAGCACGATGTTTCGCTGCGCGGCATAGCCGTTTCCGAAGCACAGCCGCGCCTCTCCGGGAGGAACGACGCCGAGCTCGGCAATTTTTTCCGCCTCTCTTTGCATGTCCTCGGGCGAGAAGAAGAACAACTCGTCGAACCAGCGCCGAACCCTCGGCTCGATCTCCTCGTAGTCTTCCCGCTTTGTTCCGTAATACGCCGGGTCGAACGCCACAAACAGGTTCAGGCTCACGCCGCTCTCCACGGAGAACTTCGATTCCTCGAGGTGAAACACGTAGGAGCGGAGCACGTTCTGAAAGCTCTTTCTCCCCGTCGCAAATCCGATTCCTATCCTCGTCGTGGGGTGTTCCATGCGGTCTGCCTCCTTTCCGGTCGTCGTGCGCCGGGCCGACATGCGGCGCGGGTACACAAAAGCCGCGTGCGCGGCGCGCGGACATCCCCGCGGCATTCCCCGATCACGCGACTTCGGGCTTTTGTGCAGATTTACGCAAATCTCCTCCCGCGTACAATGGGAAAACCGGGGACCTTCGGGCACTTGCCCTATACACCAGTATACCACAAACCCAACAAATATGCAAGAAACGCGAAAAATGTGCGGGGCCGGAGGGTTCCGGCCCCGCGAAATGTGGTCGAAAGGAGGGTTCAGCCGTCGATCAGCGCCAGCTCGAACGCCCCGTCCACGCAACGCTCCGTGTTCTCCCCGTCGAACCATACGGGAACCAGCAGCATTGTTTCGGGGATCGTCGGGAAGATTTCCCGGTACTCGTATTCGTATTTCATGCCCGACGCGCCATCCCCGGAAACGCATCCGCCACACCTGGCCCCGAACTCCGGGCCGGAGGGAAACAGCGGCCGTCCGTCGGGCAGCGCCGGCATCAGCCCGTCAAACGCCGCGCCGTCCTTTCCGTAGATCTCCGCCGAAAACCTGAGCCCCAGATGCGTCATCTCGAAGGACGTGATTCTCGCCGTGAACCCGTTCCCCGCGATTTCCACGTCCTTTGCGACCTTTTTCGCGCCGTCGCCCGGATAGATCGCCGCCTGCAGCTTCGCGCCGTCGACCCTCTCGCCGATTCCCAATTCCTCGAGCATCTCCGCTCCGATCAGGAAATTGTCGTATGTGACGACCACGTCCTCGGGATCGATGAAGAGCGCCGGGCGGGTGGGAGAGGGTTTCGACGGGTCCACTCCGCGGAATTCGGCCATTTTGCGCCGTATGTACCCGTCCACATCCCACCGGTCTCCCAGGTCGATCGCCCTCGCCGCCTCCGAGAACTGTTCGCCTTCGGGCGTCGTGTAGTACAGCCGGTCGTCGTCCTCGGGCTGGAGCCGCACGCCGTATGCGCCTCTTCCCTCGCCGAACGAGTATTCCTTCAGGATTTGCTTAAGGTATGTATCGAAGGGTACGCCGACGACCTCCTTGTCGGTCCGAAACAGCGCCGCCTCCAGCGCGAGCTCGAACGGTTCCTCCCGATCCGCGTCGCCGGAAAAGAGGTCCAGAACCCGATTGACCTCGGTCGGCCCGTCCCCGCCAAGCGCGAACACGATCGGCAAATCGTAGTACAGGTACAGCGCCGACGAAAAGTCCACCATCTTTCCGTCGCGCATCGGCGGCGTCAGCGCCAGCAGATAGGTGTTCCCGTCGTCCGGAACCGACGCCGTGAACGAAACGTACAGGTCGTCCCCCTCCCAGATCGCGTCCCCGAACGCGGCGCGCAGAATCTCCCCGCCGCCCTCTACCCCCACGTCCTGCACGCGCGCGACGGCCTCCTCGTCCGCGCCGTGCTCCTCAAGGATTCTCCCGAGCATGCCGAGCTTCGCCGCGGCGAGCGCCGCCCCCGCGAGCAGCAGCGCGGCCAAAATCACCGCCAGCGCAAGGACCGCCCTCCGGGGCCGGGCGGACTGCGCCGAGCGATGCCTTTCGACGGCCCTTTGCGCGAGCTTTTCCGAAAATTCCGGCGAAAGCGGCGCGCGCTCGATCCACTTCGCGTATTCTTCCCTAAACATCCGCGCTCCCCTCCTCCATGATGCCCCTCAGTTTCCGCCGCGCGCGCGTGAGCTGCGCCCGGACGGTCGACGGCCTGCGCCGGAGCGCCCGGCCGATCTCCTCCGCGGTCATCCCCACGTAGTAGAAGAGGTGGATGACCGCCCTGTCCCTGCCCGGAAGCGCCGAGAGCGCCTCGTCGAGTTCGGAAATGCACGCGTCCCGCGAGACAATGTCCCCGTCGAGCGGCACGTCATATCTGCGCCTGGCGCTCCGCCACAAATTGGCCGACAGGTTCAGCGCCGCGCGGAGCAGCCACGCCTTTCGGTGCTCTTCGTCCGCAAAAGCCGGGTTTCGCGACACGAGCTTCAAAATCACCTCCTGGCAGATGTCCTCCGCGTCCATGCGGTTGCGCGTGCGCGCGTAGGCCAGGCGGAAGATCATCTCGGCGTAGCGCTCGACGACTTCGCGGACATCCCCGTCGGTTTGCATCGGCCCGCCGTCCATCCGCTCACCCCCTTCACCCATAACAACCGCGCGGAGCCCCAAAAGCTGCGCGCGGAGAAAATTTAATGCAAAAAAACGGAGCCGGACGGTTCCGGCTCCGCATGCTTCCCGGCGATCGTTCGGCTCAGCCGTCGACCAGCGTCAGCTCGAACGCGTATTCCGTCATATCAGGAGACGTTCCAAAAATCATCATGCATCCAATCGGGGCTACATGTTTTCTACGCTGAAGTAGAGAATCCCATTATTGACGTCAAGCAGAACGATTCCAACAAAATTCTGTTGCAAAATCAGCGATTCAAATTCGGCATTCGAATGCCAACGAAAATTACTCTTGCCTGTGATGCTTGGATCAATTCCCGTTGGAAATACGATACTTTCTTCCTTCCAGACATAATCCGCCAAAACCTGTTGGAACTCTTTTTCATCAAGACATACGAATCCTCGCATCCAGTAACTGGTCGGACCAAAATAAATGTGGCCTATCATATCCGCCTTCCAGTAGCATGTTGTAAACTCCGGCAGATCGGGGAAGCGATTCCTAATTGGGAGTATATCCGTTCTGTATTCAATATTCCCCTCGTCCTTTGCGTCATCCAATGGCACGCAGCCTGCGGAAATTCCCAAAATACCCAGCGCAATAGCAATGGCTATAACAATAGCAACGGTTTTAACATACCTCATTTCGTCACCCCTCTGCTTAGCACGCTATGTCGCCGCTTCATTTCAGTCGAACACCGACATATCGATCTCCACCGGCTTCTGCGTCGCGCGCGGCGCGGTGGTCGCGATCGGCGCGTTCGGGTCGATGGTCGCCAGGGGCGGCTCGGTCATCTTGCCGCCGACCGGCTTCTTCCCGTCGAGGCTCCGGGGCGCATTTTCGGCAAACAGCCTTTCCTGCGTCTCGGGCGAGGCCTTCCCGTCCGCCTTGATGCCGACGGCGAGCTGGAAATAGCCGACCGCCGTGATCGTGCCCCTGCCGTACTCGCCGTCGGGCTTGCCCTTGAGCCAGCCGAGCTCGACCAGGCGCTGTTGCAACAGGTGCACGTCCCACAGGTAGTCGCCGCCCTTGAGCGGCTTGAACGCGTACACATACGGGTCGGGCGCGGGCCTCTCGAGCTCCGGGACCGGCGTCGTGATCGGGGTTTCCTCGTTTTCGGGATAGCCGAACATCTCGTTGAGCGTCACCATCCGGTATCCCTGCTCCCGCGCGTACGGGATGAACTCCAGCAGCTTCGAAAGGTCGTTGTCGGTCGTGTGGAACAGGTAGATGTTCCCCGGCGCGACGGTCGACTTGAGCTTGTTGATGCCGGTGCTCGAGCCGCTCATCGTCCAGTGCGCCATGCCGTAGTAGCCGAGCTTTTCGATATATTGGTGCGTGCGCAGGTCGCGCCGGTTGTCGCCGCCGCGCGTGCGCATGAAGTGCATCTGGTAGTTGACGCCGAGCACGTAGCTGACGGCGCTGTTCTGGTCGTAGATCTCGTCGGCCATCTCCTCGGCGGAGAGCGTGTAGAACTTCGAGTGGCTGTACGAGTGGTTTTCGAGCTCCATGCCGAGCGAATGCGCCTTGCGGACGACCTCCTGCAGCCCCTCGCGCTTGAGGTTCTTGCCGATCGGGAAGATCGTCAGCTTCGCGCCGTTCGAGGCCGCGCAGTCGACGATGCGGTCGAGGTTCGCCGTCTGGTTGCAGTCGTCGACCGTGATCGCGATGATCTTCTCCTCGGTCTTGGCCTTCGAGAAGATCGGAAGATACCCGCCCGGCGCGGCGGTCGGGCGCGTGCCGACGACCTCGTCCTCGCGGTAGCCGTCGTCGGCGATGTCCTCGTCCCCCTCTTCGCCGCCGTCTATGGGCGCGTCCTCGCCGAATTCCTCGGAGAAGAGCTGCCCCGGCGCCTCCGACGGGTCCGCGGGCGGGGTCGCCTCGAGGCGCGCCGCCAGCCCGATCGCGGGGAGTTCCGCGACGGCGGGCACGGCCGGGTCGTCCGCCGCGGGCGTCCTCCGGCTCACGATCAGCGCAACGGCGACGGCGGCGATCACGAGCACCGCCGCGAGAACCAATATCAGCCCGACGGGGGGCCTCTTTTTCCGCGGCGGGTGCCCGAAGGACATCCGGGGGCCTCCGTACATCCTCCGGGGGGGTACTCCCCTCCGCGCGTCTCTGCTGTCAGCCATGCGCTCCCCTCGATTCCCGGCGCTTCCCGCGCCATGTCTCCCCCTTGGACGGTTTATGGACGGCAGGGGTTCCGCCCGCCAAACATTGTCAGCCGGGGCGTTTCTACGCAGATTATAGGCGGTATTCCAGAAAATGTCAAGGAAGCGCGGGCATGCCGCGCTCCCCGGCGGCGCACATGCCGCGCCTGCGGATGAAAAATGAAGGGGCTTCGACCCCTTCATCCATCCCCAAGGGAGGAGCGGTGTTTGCCGACGGGCCGGCGCGTCGAAGAACTCCGCCTTTCGGCGCGCGACGGCCTCGGGAGCCCCCCGGCCCCTGCAATCCCTGCGCTTTACTTCTTGTGCTTGGCCTCTCCCAGGTACGCGTCGCGGACTCTGGGGTTTTCCAAGAGCACCGCTCCCTCGCCGGAGAGCGCGATCGAGCCGGTCTCGAGAACGTACCCGTAGTTCGCGCAGCGCAGCGCCGCGTTCGCGTTCTGCTCGATCAAAAGGATCGTGATCCCCTCGTCGCTCAACTGCCGGATGATCTGGAAGATGTCGCGCACGACGAGCGGCGCGAGCCCGAGCGACGGCTCGTCCATCATCATCAGCTTGGGCCTCGCCATCATCGCGCGGCCGACGGCCAGCATCTGCTGCTCGCCGCCGGAGAGCGTGCCGGCCATCTGCCAGTGGCGCTCCTTGAGCCGGGGGAACACCTCGAACACGTGCGCGCTGTCGCGGGCGATCGCGGCCTCGTCGGTGCGCAGATACGCGCCGATCTTGAGGTTTTCGAGCACCGTCAGGTTCGAAAACACCCGCCGCCCCTCGGGAACGAGCGCGATGCCCCTGGCGACGATCTTCTGCGGGTCCCTGCCGGTGATGTCCTCGCCGCCAAACTCGATCTTGCCGGAGCGGATCGGCACGATGCCGCTGATCGAGCGCAGCGTCGTCGATTTTCCCGCGCCGTTCGCGCCGATCAGGGTCACGATCTGCCCCTCCTCGACCGCGAACGAGATGCCCTTGAGCGCCTCGATGCCGCCGTAGCTGACCTTCAGGTCGGTCACTTTCAGAAGGCTCATTCCTCGTCCACCCCCAGATACGCCTGAATGACCTCCGGGTTGTCCTGCACCTCGGCGGGCGTGCCTTCGGCGATCAGCTTCCCGAAGTCGATCACGTAGATTCTGTCCGAAATGTCCATGACGAGGTTCATGTGGTGCTCGATCATGAACACCGTCAGATGGAACTCGTCCTTGATCCGGCGGATGAAGTGCCCGAGGTCGTCGGTCTCCTGCGGGTTCATGCCGGCGGCGGGCTCGTCGAGCAGCAGGAGGCTCGGCCCGGTCGCGAGCGCGCGCGCGATCTCGAGGCGCCGCTGCTTGCCGTAGGGGAGAGACGTCGCCTTTTCGTCCCGGACGCTCAGGAGCCCCACGACGTCCAGGAGCCGGAGAGCCTCCTCGCGCATCCTCTTTTCCTCTTTCGCGTTTGCGCGGAACGTCGCCGAGAACAGGTTGCTGGTCTTTCTGAGATGCGTCGCGATCAGCACGTTTTCGAACACCGTCTGCGTCTTGAACAGGCGGATGTTCTGAAACGTGCGCGCGATGCCCATCTTCGTGATGCGGTCGGGCGTGATCCTGACGACCTTGTCGTATTTTCCGGCGTTCTCCGCCGCGTAGAGCTTCTTCATCTTGCCGGACGGGTGGTTCGACGCGATCAGCGTGTTTCCGAACCAGACCTCGCCGTTCGTCGGCTCGTAGACGCCGGTCACGCAGTTGAACGCGGTCGTCTTTCCGGCGCCGTTCGGCCCGATCAAAGCGACGATCTCGCCGCTATGGACCTCCATCGTCAGATTGTTGACCGCGACGACGCCGCCGAACTGCATCGTCACGTCCCTCAGCCGAAGCACGGTCTCGCTCATTTCGCGGCCTCCTTTCCGCGCTTTTTGCGGAACAGGTCGGGGAGCTCGCGCATGCCCATCATGCCCTGGCGGTAGAACAGCACCACGACCATGATGATCACCGAGAACACGACCAGCCGGAAGCCGTTGCGAAGCAGCGGCACCTCGAACGCGCCGATCATCTGCTTCTGGTCGAGGAAGCGCAGCCACCACTCGGAGCAGGCGACGAACAGGAAGGCGCTGATGCAGCTTCCGGACACCGAGCCGATGCCGCCGAGCACCACGATCAGCAGTATCTCGTAGGTCATCGCCGAGGTATAGCCCTTCGCCTGCACGGTGTTCGTGAACATCGCGAGCATCGCGCCACCGACGCCGGCGAAGAAGGAGCTGATCGAGAACGCGAGCTGCTTGTGGCGCGCGAGATTCACGCCCATCGCCTCGGCCGCGACCTCGTCGTCGCGGATCGCCTTGAACGCGCGGCCGTAGGTCGAGTTGATCAGAAGCACGATGATGCCGATGCACACGCCCGCGATCACGAACGGCAGAAGCGTCGACAGGTACAAAACGACCTTCCCCTCGGCGTTTACGATGTTGAAGTCGTTGAACGTCGGGTAGTCCTTCAGCATGTTCGAGCCGTTCGTGACGGGGCCGAGCTTCTTCCACTGGAAGATCGCGCGGACGATCTCAGCGAAGCCGAGCGTCGCGATCGCGAGGTAGTCGCTCTTGAGCCGGAGCACCGGAAGCCCGATCAGAAACGCGAACAGCGCCGCGACGAGCCCGGCCAATATCATCGCCGGGATGACCGGCAGCGTGAAGTTGATCGCCGGCGTGAAGTACTGGTAGACGCGCGCGCGCACCTCGCCGGGGATGCTGAAGATCGCGTAGACGTACGCGCCGATCAGCATGAAGCCCGCCTGCCCGAGCGAGAAGAGCCCGGTAAAGCCGTTCAACAGGTTCATCGACACGGCGACCAGCGCGTAGGTCGCGCCCTTTTTGAGCACGGTGAACAGCATCGTCGTCGGGGGGATGACCTGCTCGAGCGCGAACACGATCACGTAGACCGCGAATACGACGCCCGCCGAGATCCAGGTCGCGCGGTCGGGCCGCTTCTTTGCGGAAGGCGCGAAAGATTTTTGCATATTCCTGCCCTCCTACACCTTGTCGGTCGTCTTTTCGCCGAAGAGCCCGGTCGGCTTGACGATCAAAATGATGATCAGCAGCGCGAACGTGAACGCGTCGGAGAACGTCGTCAGGTCGAGCGTCTGCTTGATGACGCCCGCCTTCAAAAGGATCAGGTCGAGCCCCTTGATCAGGTTCTCGCAGATGCCGATGATGAACGCGCCGACGACCGCGCCGGGGATCGAGCCGATGCCGCCGAACACCGCCGCGACGAACGCCTTCAGCCCCGGCATCGCGCCGGAGGTCTGGATGACGGTGTTGTAGTTTGTGAAGTACAGGATCGAGCCGATCGCGGCCAGGAACGAGCCGATCACAAACGTCGTCGAGATGACGGCGTTGATCTTGACGCCCATCAGCTGGCTCGTCTCAAAGTCCTTCGACACCGCGCGCATCGCCATGCCGACCTTCGTGTGGTTGATTAAGAGCACCAGCAGCACCACGAGGATCAGCGTGAGCACCGGCGTGATCAGCGTGACCATCTTCGTCGTCGCGCCGAACACGTTGACCGACTGCGATATCCACGGGACCGTCGGGTAGACCTTGTTGAGGCCGCCGGTCACGTAGAGCACGATGTTCTGCAAAAAATAGCTGACGCCGATCGCGGAGATCATGATCGACATGCGCGGGGCGGAGCGCAGCGGCTTGTACGCCGCGCGCTCGATCAGAAAGCCGATCGCGATCGTCAGGACCACCGACAGCGGCAGCGTCGCGTACAGCGGAAGCCCCGTGGCGTTCAGGTACACCATCAGGATGCCGGCGACCATGAACACGTCGCCGTGCGCGAAGTTGATGAGCCTGAGTATGCCGTAGACCATCGTATATCCGATGGCGATCAACGCGTACTGCCCGCCGACGGACACGCCGGACAGCAGATAGGGCAGGACCGTACTCACAGTGGAACCCTCCTCGCCTCTGCGTCGCCTCGAAAAAGCACTCGGTGCGCTTGACCGCCGACAAGGGCCGGCGGCGGAGTGTCAGCCTGTTCAAAAACCCGCGAGGCACGGAGCCCCACGCCCGCAAAAGAGGGAGCTTATCCGGGAAATAAGTGACCGACTTTTGCGGGCGATGGCGACACAGCATTCGCGGGGATTTTCAACAGGCTGAGCGCCCTTTCGAGGCGACACAAGTCAACCCCGGGGAAAGCAGATGCACGGCGGGAGAGAGGGTCTCCCGCCATGCACAATCTTCCTATTTACCCAGCGGATTTATTCGATGGTCTGCACCGTCACGAACTCCCAGACGCCCTCGGCGGTGTTCGCCTTCTTGATGAACGCGGAGTTGCGGTCGGCGTCGCCCGTCTCGTTGAACGCGATGTGGCCGGAGACGCCGTCGTAGACGACATTCCAGAGCGCCTCGTTCACGGCCTTCGGGTCGGTCGTGCCGGCGGCCTTCAGCGCCTCCAGCGCCACGAAGTAGGCGTCGTAGCCCATCGCGGAGACCGCGGAGACCATGTCGTTGCCGCCGTTGTTCGTCAGCATATCGGGATTGGCGTTCATCCACTCCTTGATGCCGGCGTCGAACTCGGGCGCGCCGCCCTCCTGATAGAACGTGGAGATCAGGATCTCGACGGCCTTGCCGGACGCGGCCTCGGTGACGACGTTGGAGTCCCACGTGTCGCCGCCCATCAGCGGGAAGGTCACGGCCTGCGCCGCGGCCTGGTCGATGATCTGCGTGATGTACGCGAGCGAGCACGGCGCGAAGAACACGTCCGCGTTCAGCTGCGAAGCCGTCGACAGGTACGAGGTGAAGTCCGCGTTGCCCTGCGGGAAGTTCTCGGAGATCACGGTGCCGCCGAGCGCCTCAAACGCCTGCTGGAAGTAGTACGCGAGGCCGACGTCGTAGTCGTTGCCGAGCTCCGCCAGGCAGTAGGCGGTCTTGGCGCCCAGGGTGTTGTACGCGTAGTTCGCCAGAACGGTTCCCTGGAACGGATCGAGGAAGCAGATGCGGAAGTAGTGCGTGTTGCCGATCGTGACCTGCGGGTTCGTGCAGGTGACGCCGATCGCCGGGATGCCCGCGTCCTTGAAGTACGGCGAGCCCGCGATCGAGACGCCGGAGCCGTAGGAGCCCAGCACCACCGAGACGCCCGCGCTGACGAGCTGCTGCGCGGCGGAGGGGGCCTTGTCGGTCGAGGACTGGTTGTCCGCGTAGATCAGCTCGACGTCGTAGACGACCCCGCCGATCTCGACGGTCGGCTGAACCGCGTTCGCGTACTGCATGCCCAGCGTCTCCTGCTTGCCGCCCGCGCCGCTGTCCCCGGACGCCGGTTCGTAGACGCCGATCTTCAGGGTCTCGGCCATCGCCGACGCGGAGACGGCCAGCATAAGCACCAGAACCAATGCCAGAATTCTCTTCATGAAAAGCCCTCCCATAGATATTTTTTATCGCTATATCAGTATACAGGATTTCCGGAAAATTTGCAAGTCCCCTTGAAAGCATAACCGAAATTTTCGCCGGTGTCTGTTTATCGCGGACATTTCTGCGCGAAAATTGCAGGATCTTGGGCACCCGACGCCGTATTTGCGCCGTTTTTACATATTGAGGCGGACGCATGTCCGTGCCCAGCGGACACGCCGCCCCGCGGACGGCGCTGTTGCGAAACGGCGGAAAGTCTGTTATAATGTACGCAAACGGAAAGGAGCGCAACGCCATGGGTATATTTTCGAGTGCGGCGGAAGCAACGCGCAAACAGAATCTCAGGGAACTCGAAGACAAGCGGCTCCGCTTCGCAAAGCGCCTGACGGACGAGGGCTTTTCGGCGCAGGCGTGCCTGTTTGCCCAGTACAACGGAGGATTCACGGCCGTCGCGAAATGCGGCGCCGACATCTGCCTGATCAAGGGCCCGGCGCCCGGCGCGAATGAGGACTTCGCGATCCGGCGCGTCTCCGCGGCGCGCGCGCGCTGCGAGGAGGTGCTCATCAAGTCCGAGGGGCTGGGCGGGCTGCTCGGCTTCGGCAAGAAGGGCGGCGCGGGCTTCAAGCTCATCGTCGACACGCCCGACGCGGACGAGTTCGCCATCGAAATCGTCGCGGGGCTGAACTCGTTTCTGGAAATCAAGGGCGGCAAGAACGGCCTTTTGAACCCGAAGCGCCGCCGCGGAAACGCGAATTTCGTCTGGGATTTCCGCCCGGTCGAGCGCGAGCACGTCGCGCCGCTTCGCAGCCGCTGGATGAAGCTGATCAACGAGATCGCCGAAACCGCCGAAACGGCTGAAACGGCGCAGTAATTCCAACGGTTTGAAGCGAAGGGGGCGGGCGTTCGCGCCCGCCCCTTCGCCTGTTGGCGTGCGTCCGAATGTCCTTCTTTTTATAGGACATTCCCGTAAACCCGAAGCAAACGCCCGAAAATCCAAAGATTTTCTACTTGACGGAATGCATATGCATAGGTATAATTGTTATGTCTCTGTTGAGACCGGTGACGGTTATCTTCCGGAACCGGTTTCCCCCGGCTTCCGGGTGTGCAAATGGTCCAAATAGTCTGAAGGAGGAACCCAAATGAAGAAACTGTTGGTTCTGGTTCTGGCGGTGGTTCTGGCGCTGGGCTGCGCGTCCGCCCTTGCGGAGGAGAAGACCGAGCTCGACGTCCGCGTGCTCGTCTGGAAGTTTGACGATACCTACGGCAGCACCGTGCGCGCCGCGATGGAGAAGTGGGCCGTGGCCTACTCCGAGGAACTGGGCATCAAGATCAACCTGCAGATGTACGACGCGGCCGACGACATCGGCAAGCAGATCGAGCAGGCGACGATGATTTGCTCGCAGGGCTGCGACTTCGTCATCATCAACCTCGCGGAAGTCTCCAACGGCGCGGCGCTGACCTCGCTGTTCCAGGAGGCGGGCATCCCGTTCCTGTTCTACAACAAGCAGCCCGCGGCCGATACCACGCAGGAAGTGCTCGTTGACACCGGCACGATCTTCATCGGCACGCTGGCCCGCCAGGCCGGCGACATGCAGGGCGAGATCCTGGCCGACCTGTACGCCGCCGATCCGTCCATCGACAAGAATGGCGACGGCGCGCTGCAGTACGTGATGCTGATGGGCGAGCCGCAGAACGACGAGGCGATCGCGCGCTCGAAGTATTCCGTTGAGACCGCCATCGCCAACGGCCTGAACCTCGAGCAGATCGGCGAGACGCTGGTCTGCAACTGGGACCAGGCGCAGGCGCAGGACGCCATCAACGCGGTCTGGGCCTCCAGCGGCGACAAGATCGAGGTCATCTTCGCCAACAACGACATGATGGCGCTGGGCGCCGTCGCGGCCCTGAACGGCTACGGCGTGAACACCGGCTTTGAGGGCGATCCGTCCGTCGTCATCATCGGCGTCGACGCGATCGACTCCGCGATGGTCTCCATCAAGGAGGGCGGCATGACCGCCACGGTGCAGCAGGACGGCGACGCGATGGGCAAGGCGAACATCCGCATCGCGGTGAACGGCGCGCTGGGCAAGGAGTGGCTCGATGGAACCGAGTACACCTACACCACCGAGGACGCGTTCAAGTGCATCCGCATCCCCTACGCGAAGATCACCGAAGTCGAATAACGGCTTGACCGACGACCGTTGAAGCGTCGACGGGAGGCGCGCAAGCGCCTCCCGTCGAATATATTCGGGTTCCTCCGCCTGTCCTTCCCGCGGGAGGGATTTTTGCGATAAGGCGCAAGGCGGGCTCCCGGCATCGGGCCGGGGCGGCATACTGAAAAGAGCGGTGAAATGCATGCATGAGCAAACCCATCTGCTTGAGATGACGAACGTCTGCAAGCAGTTTCCGGGCGTCATGGCGCTCGACAACGCGCAATTCCGCCTGCGGGCGGGAAGCGTCCACGCCCTGATGGGCGAAAACGGCGCGGGCAAGTCGACGCTGATGAAGTGCCTTTTTGGAATTTACAAGAAGGACGCGGGCAGCATCCGGCTCGAGGGCAGGGAGGTCGACTTCACGAATCCCCGCCACGCGCTGGACAACGGCGTCGCGATGGTGCACCAGGAATTGAACCAGGTGCTTCGTCGCAACGTCATGGAAAACGTCTGGCTCGGCCGCTTCCCGATGAAATTCGGCTTCGTCGACGGAAGGCGCATGTACCAGGAGACGAAGCGCATCTTCGAGGCGCTGGGCATCGGCATCGACCCGCGGGTCATCATCGGCAAACTGTCGGTCTCGCAGCGCCAGATGGTCGAGATCGCAAAGGCCGTCTCCTACAACGCGAAAATACTGGTGCTGGACGAGCCGACCTCGTCTCTGACCGAGACCGAGGTCGAGCACCTGTTCAGCATCATTGAAAAGCTGACGAAACAGGGCGTCGGCATCATCTACATCTCGCACAAGATGGACGAGATCCTGCGCATCTCCGACGAGGTCACGATCATGCGCGACGGAGCGTGGATCGCCACGCGCCCGGCGGACGAGCTCGACAACAGCGAGATCATCCGGCTGATGGTCAACCGCGACCTGACGCAGCGCTTCCCGGAGAAGCACAACGAGCCGGGCAAAGTGCTGATGGAGGTCAAAAACGTCTCCGGCAAGTACGAGCCCGCCTGCCACGACGTGAGCTTCGAGCTCCGGCGCGGCGAGGTGCTCGGCGTCGCGGGGCTCGTCGGCTCCAGAAGGACGGAGCTTCTGAACACCCTGTTCGGCTACTTCACGCGCGGCGAGGGCGAGGTGCTCGTCGAGGGGAAGCCCATCGAGAACCGCTCGCCCCGCGAGGCCCGCAAAAACGGCTTCTCGCTGATCACCGAGGAGCGCCGCGCGACCGGCCTGTTCCCGATGATGAACATCGTGTTCAACTCGACGATCGCAAACGTGCGCAAGTACGGCGCGCT
>JAAYZL010000022.1 GCA_012514855.1 Clostridiales bacterium | reverse complement strand
GGCTACGACGCCGCGAAGGACGAGTATACCGACATGATCCAGCGCGGCATCATCGACCCGACGAAGGTCGCCCGCAGCGCCCTGCAGAACGCCGCGTCCGTCGCCGCGATGGTCCTGACGACCGAGTCGCTCGTGACCGACATCCCCGCGCCGGAACCGGCCGCCCCGGCGGCCCCCGGCGGAATGGGCGGCATGTACTGATCCCCCGATTTCCACGCGCCTCCGGCGAAACTCGCCGGGGGCGCAAAATTAAGGAGGCGGCATGCTAAAAGCGATACTGTTTGACCTGGACGGCACGCTGCTCGCGATGGATCAGGCGGCGTTCATCTCCGCGTACTTCAAGGAGATCATGCTGGCCGCCGCGCCGCTTAACTACGGGAAGGACGAATTGATCGCGGCGCTCTGGCGCGGCACGGCGTCGATGCTCAAAAACGACGGCCGGAAGACGAACCGCGAGCGCTTCTGGGACGACTTCGCCAAAGCGCTCGGCGAGCACCGGCGCGCGGACGAGAAGCACTTCGATAGGTTCTACGCGAACGAGTTCGACAACGCGCGCCGCTGCGTCAAGCCCCGCAAAAGCGCGCGGGCCGAGCTCGAGGAGCTGAGGCGCAAGGGATATCTTCTCGCGCTCGCGACGAACCCGATGTTCCCGCGCGCGGGCATCGAGCGGCGGCTCGACTGGGCCGGGCTCGACGCAGAGCTGTTCGACCACATCACCGACTACGAAACCGCCCGCTACTCGAAGCCGAACCCGCTCTACTACGGAGAAATCCTCGCGGCGCTGGGCCGGTCGCCCGGGGAGGCGCTGATGGTCGGCAACAACCCCGTCGACGACATGGCCGCGGCAGCGCTCGGCATGCAAGTGTTCCTCGTGACGGACTTTCTGGAGAACGAGCGCGGGGTCGATATTTCCTCATTCCCGCAGGGGGATTACGAGCGGATGCTTGCAATGCTCCGGGAGCTTCCGGCGCTTGCGTAGGCGCAATTTTTGAGGCCATCCTCGCGGATGGCCTCTTTGTCTTTTGTAAAAACTTCTCAACCCGGCTGGTACGGCTCGACGCCGCACTCCTGACAGGGCAGGTAGCCGGAGAAATGCGCGACCGCGGGCGTCAGCTTGTTGCTGTAATACGCGACGAATTTGCAGTCGGCCTTGTGGTAGTATTTGCCGTTGTCGTTCGCGTACACATAGCGCTCGACGACCTCCTCGACCTCCGAGAACAGCGGCGCGCCCGCCGAGACGACGCCGTAGCCGCGGTAATTCACGTCGTACGCCTGCGGAAGCTCCGGGCCGAACACCTGTGCATCCGGCTCCGCGCCGACGAGCTCGACGCCGCCGACTTGCCGCGCGGGAGGGGACGTCTGCGGGAGCAGCACCGCCGCCGTCAGCAGTACGAAGCACGCCGTGACCGCGCACTTGACCGCCGGGCGCCAGCGCGCGCTGCGCCACATCAGAAACAGGCCGTAGGGGAAACAAACAAGAAGGCACAAAATCGCCTTCCGATTTATCGCCCTGTTTCTGCCGCGGACGGGCGGATTCGGCATATTCCGCTCCTCGTTTCGCCATATTTCACCAAGGAACTCCATGGATTATTGTAATATGCCGCGCGCGCACAGTAAACAAAAACGGAGGGAATTCAAAAAATTGTACCATTGGGATAATATCTGCAATACATCCGTAATATAATTTCGCGAGGGGAACCCGCGCGCCCCGAACACAATATATTGTAGCGGCCGTTTCGGCGGGTTCTATATGCTGTAGCCTTGACAACCGACCGGCGAGATGCTATACTTGCCCTACTTTTCCAGTTGGGGAGGATTGAATGGAAAACGACTTCGAAATCCTCGGCCTTCGGGAGGGAGCGACCTCCCAGGATGTGCGCACGGCCTTCCGCTCGCTCGCCCGGCGCTGGCACCCCGACCGGTTCATGGCCGGGCCCGAGCGCGAGTGGGCGAGCGACCGCATGGCCGAGATCAACCGCGCCTATCGGAGCTGCCTGTCCTCCGCAAAGAGCGAGCCGACCGACGACCGCGAGCAGCTCGAGCGCGCGCGCAAGCTGATCGACGACGGCCAGTTCGGAAACGCCCGGCAAGTGCTCATGGAGATCTCGACCCGCCGCGCCGAGTGGAACTACCTGTTCGGGCTGATGCTGATGCACCGGCGCGAGTTCGAAAAGGCGCTGATTTATTTGTCCGTCGCCGCGCACCAGATGCCCGACGAGCCGAAGTATCAATGGACGGAAAAGCTCGCGCGCGGGATGAACGACGCGAAGCGAAGGCCGAGATTCGGAAGGTTTCAGAGATAACAGCCGGGGCGAGCGCCCCGGCTGTCTTGTTCAATGCGGGCTTCAATCCAGCTTCACGCCGCAGACCGGCTCGCCCGAGGTGTTGATGTAGCCCTCCACGCCGCCCTTGCGCACAGGGGCGATCCCGTTTTCGAATTGAGAGACGATTTCCCACCGGGGCCCAATGACGACGTTGCCGCGGCGGTCGATGAAGCCCCACTTGCCTTCGGATTTCACCGACGCCAACCCCTCGCAGAACATCCACGCCATCTCCCACGCCGGATCGATGGCCACGTTGCCCTCCGCATCGATGTATTCTCCGCATGCCTTAATGTTTTACATTGGTATTAACATCCCCCGCCTTTACAAACCCCAAAACGCGGCTATAATAAAAGCGTGCGATGATGGGGAGCGCCCTTGTTCTTTTCCGCGCAGCGAGCCGGGGAAGGTTGGAATTCTTTCAGAATTTCAAGTCGCCTGTGGCGACTGAATTTGACAATCCCGAAGGGCTTGGCAAATTCACCTCTGGTGAAAGCCCGGACGGAAAAACCAGGGGGAATCACCCCGGAGCAGCGGGTCGAACGCATTTTTGTCAGTAGTCCCCGCCGGGTACGCCCGTTACAGCGCCGCGAGCGGGCGCTTTTTGCGCCAACTTGGGTGGTACCGCGAGGCTTCG
>JAAYZL010000179.1 GCA_012514855.1 Clostridiales bacterium | reverse complement strand
TCGAGCCGACCATCCGGAACTCGAACTTGTTGCCGGTGAACGCGAACGGGGAGGTGCGGTTGCGGTCGGTCGTGTCCTTGCGGAACTTCGGGATGATGCCGAGCCCCGTCTCCATGTAGGTCTTTCCCGGAGCGAGATAGCTCTCCTTGCGCGTGATCGCCTCGATGACCGAGGTCAGTTCGTCGCCGAGGAACATCGAGACGATCGCCGGCGGCGCCTCGCTTACTCCCAGCCGGTGGTCGTTCCCGGCGCTCGCGGCGGAGACGCGCAGAAGGTCCTGATGCTCGTCAACGGCCTTCATCACCGCCGCGAGGAACAGCAGGAACTGCACGTTCTCCGAAGGCGACCTGCCCGGCTCGAGCAGGTTCAGCCCCGTGTCCGTCGCGAGCGACCAGTTGTTGTGCTTGCCGCTGCCGTTGACGCCCGCGAACGGCTTCTCGTGCAGCAGGCACACGAGGCCGTGCTTGACGGCGACCTTCTTCATCAGCTCCATCGTGAGCTGGTTGTGGTCGGTGGCGACGTTGACGTTCGTGAACATCGGCGCGAGCTCGTGCTGCGCGGGCGCGGCCTCGTTGTGCTCGGTGCGCGCGAACACGCCGAGCTTCCAAAGCTCCTCGTCGAGCTCGCGCATGAACGCCGAGATGCGGGTCTTGAGCGCGCCGAAATACTGGTCGTCGAGCTCCTGCCCCTTCGACGGGCGCGCGCCGAACAGCGTCCGGCCCGTGTACTTGAGGTCGGGCCTGCGGTCGTAGACGGACTTGTCGACGAGGAAATACTCCTGCTCCGCGCCGACGGTCGGGAACACGCGCTTGACGTCCGCGTGCCCGAACAGCTTGAGTATGCGCAGCGTCTGGCAGTTCAGCGCCTCCATCGAGCGCAAAAGCGGCGTCTTTTTGTCGAGCACGTTTCCGGTATAGGAGCAGAACGCCGTCGGGATGCACAGCGTGTTGTCCTTGATGAAGGCGTAGCTCGTCGGGTCCCACGCGGTGTAGCCGCGCGCCTCGAAGGTCGCGCGCAGGCCGCCCGACGGGAAGCTCGAGGCGTCCGGCTCGCCGCGGATCAGTTCCTTTCCGGAGAACTCCATGACGACGGAGCCGTGGCCGGTCGGCGTCAGGAAGGCGTCGTGCTTTTCGGCGGTGATACCGGTCAGCGGCTGGAACCAGTGCGTGAAGTGCGTCGCGCCCTTCGAGACCGCCCAGTCCTTCATCGCGTTCGCGACGACGTCGGCGATGCTGCGGTCGAGCTCGCGCCCCTCCTGGATCGTCTTTTGCAGCTTCTCGTAGGTGTCGTGCGGCAGCAGCGACCGCATCACCGATTCGTTGAACACCATCGAGCCGAAAATCGCCTCTATCCCGCTCATAAACGCCTCCGTATGCAAATGCTGCGTCTATCATAATCCGCGAGGCGCACCGTGTCAATTAAGCGCCGGTAACTTTTCGAAAATTCGCTTGACAGCGGTTTTTTCATATCTCTATAATGGGGTCCCGCGAGATGGTCGATGCCGGCCGCCGCATTAGCCGCCCGCTCTCTCGAATGCTTTTCTCCTCCCGACGATATTCTTGTGGACTTTCTCGCTCCCACATGCTAAGTAAGCACTGATTTAATGAGGTTGGTGGAGCGCCGAGGCGATTTTTCGTCCCCACACGGAGCCGGAAGGGAGCCGTAGCAGCGCTACGGCGACCGGATGAGCGACAACGGCGTGCGATTCAAATCCATTTGAATCGCACGGTCGCGCGGCGACTTGCTTTCCCTTAAGGGAAAGCAACCTTGTGGGGGCGGAAAAGCAACCGGCAGGCCCGCCGCCGAATAAATCAGCGCTTACCTAGGGCAATACCGCATGGCATCGCGCACATCCGGGAAGGTTGACCAGAAGCGCGCGTTTTCATCTTCGCTCATTTCATAGTAGCAGCTGCTGCCAAAGACGATCAGCGGCGATTCATCCGTGGTCTTGAGGATCGTGAGCGACCGCCCGTCCGCCATTTCAAGCGTCAGCCAGCCCGTATAGGGGCTCTTGCTTCCCCCGGTGGGTTGGGCGCCGCGCAGCAGGGCCTCCAATTCCGCGAGCGGTTCCGGATCGTCGATGCGCTGTTCGGCGATCAGCGTGCCATCCCATCGCTCGACGCGGAGCTTTGCCGCGCGGAGCGAGCCGATGTCCGCGGGCGACCCGATTTGGTAGTTGCACCGCTCCTGTGCAAGCTTCAGCAGGGATTCAGCGATGGGCAAATTGTACGCGTATTCGGGCGTTTCATCCGTCATGAGCGTCAGCCCGTCGGAGCCGTATTCCTCCCAGGTATATAGCCGGGAGTCCGCGTAGGATCGCATCAGTTGCTCATTCGTCAGCGGGATGTACTCGACATGGTAACGGTAAGGGTTCTCAAAACGAACGCGCAAGTACGGGGTTGGCGGAACGCAGAGGCTTGCGCCGCGGCTCGCACAGTCCCGCACGATCTCCCATTCCCCATTGATCAGCGCGGCTCTCAGCCAGCCGTTGTCGGCGTACAGCGACGGCTCGGCTATTTGCCGATCAGTCATGACGAAGATCACTTCGCCGCTCCCGTATACATTGAGCACAGAGGGCACGACACTCGCATCGACGATATTGCCGTTCGCATCGCAGTAGACGTCCCGCTCGGTGTCCCATGCCCTTTGCCCCTCGCGCAGCGGCGATTCGGCCGCCGTCAGCACGCCGAGAACGTAACCGTCGCCATCTTCACTTTGCCTACCATAGAAAGCATAGCTGTTTTGAACCTCGCCAAGCCGCGACAGATCCGTCAGCGCCGATGGCTCAACATCGGCATACGACGCCCATGGCAGATGCGATTCGTACAGCGCGATCGCTTCAGCGGCCATCGCGTCCTCCGGATCAGCCGCCGCCAAGGATGCCGCGGTGTCCGGATCGCCGATATGCTGCGTGATGGTCTGATCGGGCGCCCTGCCGTCGCCCCGCTCTGCGCCGATGATAGGAGCAGTCTCTCCGGGCTGGGGCGTTTCGAGGCTGTGGATTTCGGCCTGGTCGCCATTTCCCATCTCCGCCGATGAGCAAGTAATCACCAGAGCAAACACGATCATCGCCGCGGCAAGCGCCGCTCGTCCGACGCGCATCCGTCTCTCCGCCGCGATCAACCCGATGCGTTCTCGCATCAGCTTCTTGCCGCATGACATCATCGTCGTGCCGCTGATCAGCGGTTCCATGCGGCGAGCGCTTTTTCGCAATAGAGCAATCAGCGCCATGCCGTAGGCTTCGCGCGCGCTTGATCTCATGCCCTTCAACACGGCCTCGTCACATGCTTTTTCGCAGTCTTCACAGTTCAATTTCGCCGCGAACCAGACCAATGGATTGAACCAGTATACGCACAGCAGTATGCTTCGCAGAAGCGCCCACCAGTTGTCCTTCCGTCGATGGTGCGCAAGCTCGTGCCGTAACGCCATATCGCATACATTTCTGTTCTGCGCGATGTCCTCGGGCAACAGTATTCTCGGTCGGAGCACCCCCATCAGGCACGGGGAAGCAATGTCACGGGCGAGATAGACCGACAATCCGCGTGACGCTCCGATGAAGGAAATTTGGTCAAGCATTCTGCGGTGCAGACCCAAATTGACAATGATCATGTATGTACACAAAAGCGCCGCGCCTGCCAACCAGATCCAGAACAGCACCTCCGATACCGTCATACCCGTATCCGCGGTCATTACAGTCGGCGCGTTCATGTCTGCAATGGGCGGTGCGTTTGCAACAGTATCTGCGACGCCCTGCGCGGACACCGGTGCAGCAATTGCCGTTGGCCGAAATGCGGGACTCTGAACGGCATCCTGCGCGCGCTCGACGACGGGCCGAACCGCGTTCAATAAGCTCAGAGGGCTCTGAAGCGATATTGGGACCAGCATCCGCAGCGCAGGCAACAGCCACAGCGCATACAGCGCGCGCGCTCATCCAGCGCTTCAGCAACGGCCGCAACGCGATCAGGATCGCAATCAACAGCGACGACTGCAAAACTATTTCCAGCATAGCCGAAATCCTCCCACTGTGTCGATCTTGCAGGCGCTCACTTCTCTCTTCCCTTTTTCAGCAAATCGATCAGCTCATCCACCTCGACATCCGACAGAGGCTGCTCAATCACCGCATTTCGCACCAATGTCACCAGATTGTTGTCAAAGACATTCTTCAGCACCTGCCTTGTCTTTGTCCGCATGGCCTCATGCTGATCCAGCAATGTGCGATATCGAATCGGGCGCTCCGTCGATATATCGACATATCCCTTTGCAGCCATGCGCTTCAAAAACGAAATCACCGAATGCTTCGTCCAGCTTGTATCCCGCGAAACATCCGCCATGATTTCTCCCAGCGTCATCGCACCGCCCTTCCATAGGCATTGCATCAGTCGCCACTCCACATCCGTCAGCGCGTGTCCCCTCTCCATGGGAATCTCCTCCTTTTCCGGTTAGTCATCTGCCTAATCGGAGTATACCATCCGCCATCCGGTTTGTCAACGAGAAAATTAGGCAAACGCCTACCCTTGTTTGGTTATAGTGGAAGGAATCTCTGGACTCTACTCAAGCACCTGCCAATTTGCGCTATTTGCAGGTGCATTTTGTTCCTCCATAAATTTGGCGATGATCGCATAAAAAAGTTCCCGTGGATTTAACATGTGAAGCGCAGAAGTAAAGTGCCTGGTGCCCCGCCCACCACGGAAGTTGTGGAACCCGGCGAGGGATTTTTGTTCCCGGCAAGGAGCCGGAGCGCAGGCGCAGCAGCGCTACGTCAAGCGGAGAGCGACACAGCCGGGGGTAAAAAGAACCGCCGAAGAAATTATTGCGGGGACAACGTCACCACATCCGCTCGAACAAGGGAATATTGTGCCGATAAGCTTCGCAGTAGAGGTCGAACGATTCGCGATACAGCGCGGAATTGCGGGCGTTCGGCAAAATCGGGGACGGCGCGTAGCGCACGGTTGCCGCGCATGCTTCGTCCAAGGAGGCGTACGCGCCGCAGGCGACTTGCGCGCATAGTATTGCGCCCAGAGCAGCCTGCTCCTGCATGCTGGAAACGTACAGCGGAAGCTCAAAAACGTCCGCGATAATCTGTTTCCACAGTTCACTTTTTGCGCCGCCGCCGGAGATAACCATATGCCCGACGGGCGGTTTCAGGCTGCGCACGACATCCAGCGCGTCGCGCAGGGAGAAGGCCACGCCCTCCAGCACGGCGCGAACCATCTCGGCGCGCCCGTGATTCAGCGTCAATCCGATAAACGCGCCCCGCGCGCGCTCGCTCATGTGCGGCGTGCGCTCGCCGGTGAGGTATGGCAAAAACAGCAACCCTCTCGCCCCCGGCGGCACCTCTCCCGCCTCCGCGTCCATCCCGGAAAAGTCCTTGTTTTTCAACACATTGTCGATAAACCAGTTGAAAGCCAGGCAGGCGTTCAGCACGGCGCCCATCACGTACCACGTGCCCTTGGGCGCGTGGCAGAAGGTATGCGTCCGCAACAGCGGATCGTAGAGCGGCTCGTCCATTGCCACGAAAACCTGCCCGGAAGTGCCGAGGTTCACGGAGGAGCTGCCGGGCCTGAGCAGGCCGTTGCCGACCGCCTGCATGGGCTGGTCGCCGCCGCCGAAGGCTACGGGCGTGCCCGATGCGAGCCCCGTATCCTCGGACGCCCGCTTTGTAACCGTCCCGGCAACCTCGTAGGGGCGGTGGTTCGCGTCCGGAAGAACGGAGGCGTCCACGCCGACGGCTTCGAGCAGTTCCGCGCTCCAATGCATATTGCGGCAATCGTACAGAAGCGTGCTGCACGCGTCCGTGGGCTCGGTCGCGATCTCGCCCGTCAGCCGGTAGCGGAGGTAATCCTTTGGCAAAAGCGCGTGCCGCATCTGCGCATACAGATCCGGGCGATTGCGCCGCATCCACATGAGCGACAGCGCCTGGAATCCGGAGTGAACCTGATTCTGCACCCAGCGCCCCATTTTTTCAATTCCCACGCGCGCGAGAATCTCCTGCTTTTCGATCGCCGCGCGGCCGTCGCAGTGGATGATGGCGGGACAGAGCACGTCGTTCCCGCCGTTCAGCATCACCAGGCCGTGCATCTGGCCGGACAGGCCGACGCAGCGTATATCGGCGGCGGGAACGCCCGTGTGCTTCAGCACGTCCGCGATGGCCCGGCACATCGCGCGGTGCCACCGCTCCGGGTCCTGCTCGGCATAGCCCGTGCGGGGAATGTCCAAGGAATATTCGCGATAGCCGATGCCGGCGATGGAACCGGCCTCGTCCGCCAGCACGGCCTTGAGCCCCGTGGTGCCCAAGTCGATTCCCAGGTAATGCGGCATCAGACACCCTCCTTCAAAATCAGGGCTGGTTCAACAGCGTCTGCGACGGCGTCTCAAGCATTTGCTCGATTACCAGCACGCTTGCCCCGAGCAGCATCGGATCGCGCACGGTGGGCGCGTTCTGCAGTGCGCTCGTATCGACGATCAGTTCTTCGTACACATCGCGCATCAGATGGCGCTTGAGCGTCTCGCGCACCACCTCGAGGAAAAACTGTCCGCCCTCGGTGATGCGATCCGCGTAGATGACCGCCTCGGGATTGAGGGTATTGATCATCCCCGCAGTGCCGAATGCGAGATAGCCTATCGTCTTTTCATACGCGCACCTGGCCAGGGCGTCGTCCTCGCGGACCATCCGGCAGATGTCCCGGGCCGTTACGCTTCCCGCGCGGCTGCGCCCTTCCCCCCGCTGCCAAAGATCGAACAATGAGCGCTGGTACTCCTCCTCCAGGGCCACCGCGGAGCCGTACAATTCCAGGCAACCCCGGTTGCCGCATTCGCACAGCGGGCCGAAGCAGTTGATGCTCATGTGGCCCAGTTCCCCCGCGAAGCCGGACATGCCCTTGTAGAGCTGTCCGTTGAGAATCAGCCCCGCGCCCACGCCGCGGTCGCCGGCGATGTAGAGCATGTTGTTCAGGTTTCTGTACTTGCCGTACCACAGTTCCGCGAGCGCGCCGCAATTGGCGTCCTGCTCCAAAAAGACCGGCAGCGCGAGCGCCTCGTTGAGTTCCCGGCGGATGTCGATCTGTTCCCACCCCGGGAAGCCGCTCATCAGGGCGATGCGCCCGTGGCGCGCGTCGAACGGCCCCGGCAGCGCCATGCCGATGCCCAGCACGGTCGCCTGCGCGATTTGAAGACCTTCCCGCATCATGCGCTTCAGGTGGTTCATCGCCTCGCGCGCGCCGCCGGCGGGCCGTATTCTCTCGTCGTTATAGTAGCAGAGCCGGCCGTTTATATTGTAAAGCGCCGCGGACACGTAGTCGCGGTTGACGCGGCCCGACAGCGTCAGGTACTTGTTCCCGTTGAGCTTGATCCGGATCGGGCGCCTGCCCTTGGAGGATTCGACGCTGTTGGTCTCCACCACCAGCCCGGAGCGGATGAGCTCGTTGACCAGTTTGGTGATCGACGCCTGCGTCAGTCCCATATCGCGGGCGAGCGAAACGCGCGTGCAGTTCTCGTCGAAGTGCAGCGCCCGGATAATCCTGCTCAGATTCGCGTCCTTCAGGCCCGTCTGGTTGCTGCCGGACTTTGCATTCATGGTCGCCCGCCTCGTTCCTCATTTCAATGCATTAATTTACGGGATTAATAAATACAGAAAATCTCAAATTGGCATATATGCCCTGAACGCCATTATACCAGACTTTCGGAAGAGCTGTCAATCACAATAATCATGGACGGGTTTTATTTTAATGCCCGATTGTTGAATTATGCCCTTGACAAACAATACCGGCGTGCTTATAATTAATCTTGTTAATAAATGGAATCCAAACTTAACGCAAGGAAGGGGGTGTTGTCGTGGGCTCGGGCGAATGCATACTGCGCATGCTCGGCGTTTCCAAGGCGTTCGGCGGAACGCAGGCGCTCGACAACGTGTCCTTCGAGGTGGACAGGGGCGAGGTGCACGCGCTGCTGGGCGAAAACGGAGCCGGCAAGTCGACCCTGATGAAAATCATCATGGGCCTCTATCGCGCCGATGCGGGAGAGATGGAGTTTGAGGGGAGAAAGATCACCGTGCGGGGCCCGGCGGAGGCGCTCTCCATCGGCATATCCATGATTCACCAGGAGCTGAACCCGGAGCCGTATCTGACGGTAGCCGAGAATATCTTTCTCAAGCGCGAGCATACGCGCGGGAAGACCCCCTTCCTGAACAAGAAACAGACCCTCGAGCGCACGCAGGAGATTCTCGACTCCTTCAACTTCAGAGTCGATCCCCGCGCGGAGATGCAGTCGCTGACGATGGCGCAGATGCAGATGGTGGAAATCATCCGCGCCGTGAGCTGCAATGCGCGCCTGATTATCATGGACGAGCCCACCTCCTCGCTGGACGTGGAGGAGACCGAGCGGCTCTTCCGCACCATACGCGAGCTCAAGGCCAAGGGCGTATCCATCGTCTACATCTCCCATCGCATGGAGGAGATCTTTGAAATCTGCGACCGCGTCAGCGTGTTCCGGGACGGGAAATACATCGCCACGCGCGGAATCGACGAGGTCAAGCGCGACGAGCTGATCACGCTGATGGTCGGCCGCAAGGTGACCAACATCTACCCGAAATCGGACGTCCCGGTCGGCGAGGAGGTATTCCGCGCGGAGGGTTTGTGCGGAAACGGCTTCAATAACGTAAGCTTTTCCGTGCGCGCGGGCGAGATACTCGGCTTTTCGGGGCTGGTCGGGTCCGGCCGCAGCGAGACGATGCGCGCCATCTTCGGCCTGGACCGCCTCCGCGCGGGCAGGATGTTTTACCGGGGCCGGGAGCTTCGCATCACCAGCCCGGGGCGCGCCATCAAGCTGGGCCTTTCGATGGTTTCGGAGGATCGGAAGCTGTACGGGCTGGTGCTCAGCCGGCCGATACTCGAGAACATCTCCCTGCCCAGCCTGCCCGAGCGTCAGCCCAAGCCGCTCATCAACCACAAGCGCGAGCGCCGCGAGGTCGGCGAGACCGCGAAAAGCCTGACCGTGAAGGCGGCGAGCCTGGACGCGGACGCCTACTCGCTCTCCGGCGGCAATCAGCAGAAGGTGGTTCTGTGCAAGTGGCTGATGACCGAACCGAAGCTCCTCATCCTCGACGAGCCCACCCGCGGCGTGGACGTGGGCGCGAAGGCGGAAATCCATCGCCTCATGTGTGAATTCGCCGCGCAGGGCATGGCGATTTTGCTGATCTCCTCCGAGCTTCCGGAGGTCATGGGCATGTCCGACCGGATACTCGTATACCACGAGGGCAGGATCAACGGCGAGGTCCGGCGCGAGGATATCCTTTCCGGCGCCGAAACGCAGGAGACCATTCTGGGCCGCGCCTTCGGCGAAAGGCCCGACACTTGACAGGGGGAAAAGCGATATGTCGGCTCCGATGCCCAACATGGAAAGACGGGACTACTCGGCGTTCATGCGCAAGTACGGCGTGGGCTTTGTGCTTTTGTTGATGGTGGTCGCGATGCTGGTCGTCTCGCCGGTGTTCCGCACCTGGTCAAACGCCCTCAGCGTGCTCTTGCAGGTGGCCATCAACGGAATCCTCGCGCTGGGCATGGTGTTTGTCATCACCGCGGGCGGCATCGACCTGTCCATCGGCTCGATGTTGGCGCTGGCGGGATCGATCGTCGGCGTGATGCTCACGCAGGACCCGACCAACATTCCGGCCGCCTGCCTGCTGGCCGTCGCCGCCTGTACGGCGTTCGGCCTCGTAAACGGCGTGCTGGTGGCGCGGTTCAACATGTTCCCCTTCGTGGTCACGCTCTCGACGCAGTTGGTGATTCGCGGCCTCGCCTACATCGTGACCGGCGGCTATTCGCTGACGCTGACGAGCAAGCCGTTCCGCCAGATCGGGGGCGGCAAGCTGTTTGACGTCATTCCCTATCCGGTCATCGTGTTTACGCTGCTCGCGATCTTCGCGTTCATCCTCCTCCACAAGACCAAGTTCGGGCGCTACATATACGCGGTGGGCGGGAACATGACGGCGGCGATCGCCTCCGGCGTAAACGTCTTCTGGACGCGCGTGTGGTCGTTTGTCATCATGGGCTTCGGCGCGGGCATCGCCGGAGTCATCATGGCCAGCCGCATCTCCGCGGGACAGCCCAACATAGGCACCGGGTACGAGACCGACGCGATCGCCGCCTGCGTCATCGGCGGCACCAGCTTCTCCGGCGGCATCTCCACCATCCCCGGAACCGTCATCGGGGTTCTCATCATCGGCGTGATTTACAACGCGATGAACCTGCTGCGCATCAACACCTACTGGCAGACCATCGCCAAGGGCCTGCTCATCATCGGCGCGGTGATGCTCGACATGCTCATGACCAGGCGCCGCAAATAGGGAATCCTTCCCCGCAGGGGAATGAGAATATCAAAGGAGGAATAACCAATGCGCAAACTTCTCTCGTTCGTTCTCGCACTGTGTCTTCTGTTGACGGCCGCCACCGCGTTCGCGGAGGGGGATCAGAAGGTCATCGGCATCATCCAGAAGAACACCACCGACGCCTTCCACCTCACGATCAACACGGCGGCCATCGCGTCGCTCGACGCGCTCAAGGCCGCGGGAACCATCGACGACTATCGCCTGTACGACGGCAAGACCGACCCGATCACGCAGTGCGACCTGATGGAGATGGCCATCAACGAGGGCTGCGACGTCATCATCGTGCTGCCCGCGGAGGCCGCGGGCTGCGACCCGATCCTCGAGCGCGGCGTGGAGGCGGGCATCCCGATCGTCGTGGTGAATTCCAAGAGCAACAACACCGACGAGCTGGCGGCGACCTATGTCGGCTCGGACGACGTATTCGCCGGCGAGCTGATGGCAAAGTTTGTGCAGGAGAAGCTGCCGGAGGGCGGCGGATATGCGCACCTGATGGGCGTCATCGGCAACTCCGCGCAGATCCAGCGCACCGAAGGCATCCACAACATCCTCGACGAGGACGAGAAGTGGACGATGCTCGACGAGCAGGGCGCGGAATGGCAGGGAGAGAAGGCCGTCAAGTTCACCGGCGACTGGCTGCAGATGTACGGCGAAGAGCTGAACGCGATCATCTGCGACAATGACGACATGTCCTCCGCCGTGAAGGCCTACTGCATCACCGAGGGCCGCGAGGACATCGTCTGCATCGGCGTCGACGGCAACGCGGGCCCGATGGCGATGGTCGCCGCGGGCGAGCTGGACGCGACGGTGTTCCAGGACGGCGCCGGCCAGATCCGCAAGGGCATCGAGGCGGCGGTGGAACTGCTCGAGGGCAAGGAGATCGAGAAGGAATACATGATCCCCTTCGTGCTCATAACGCTGGAGAATGTGAACGACTACATCTGAGGACAACAGGCAAATGCACAGGCGGGGAAGGGAGATTCCGTCCTTCGGTATTGCCGCAGTCCCTCTGCGCCGCAACTGCCGTGAAGGCGCCCGGTTTTCTCCGCCTGTCCGGGAAAGTGCGGGATACCGTCGGGGGCGGTATCCCTTTCCGTATAACCCGAAAGGAAGGAAGCCATATGAACGCAGAGAGGAAACGGTATCTGGAAAGAACCGCGCAGGACATCCGCGTCACGGGCTTGAAGATGGTCGAGAAGGCGCGCTCGGGCCACATCGGAGGCGCGTTTTCGATGTCGGAACTGATGGCGGTTCTCTACTTTGACAAGATGAACATCCGCCCGGAAGAACCCGGGTGGGAGGATCGCGATCGCTTCGTGCTGTCGAAGGGGCATTGCACGGTGGCGCTGTATCCCACGTTGGCGCTGCGTGGCTTTTTCGATCGAAAGCTGCTCGACACGTTCCGAAGGATCGACGGCTGCCTCTCCGGTCACGCCGAGATGAACCACGTCCCCGGCGTGGACATGTCGACGGGTTCCCTGGGCCAGGGCTTTTCCGCGGCGGTCGGCATGGCCCAGGGCGCGAAGCTGGCGGGAAAGGGCCTGACCGTCTACGCGGTGCTGGGCGACGGAGAGATTCAGGAGGGCCAGATCTGGGAGGCCAGCATGTACGCGGGCGCGCATGCGCTGGACAATCTGATCGCCTTTGTCGACAGCAACAAGGTGCAATTGGACGGCACGGTGAAGGAGATTCTCGATACCGGCGACATCAGGGCCAAATTTGAGGATTTCGGCTTTTTCGCGCAGTCGATCGACGGCCACGACGTCGGGGCGATTGCCGAGGCCATCGATCGCGCGAAGGCCGAAAAGGGCAGGCCGGCGATGATTATCCTGAACACCGTGAAGGGCAAGGGCGTGTCCTTCATGGAGGGCAGGTCCGAATGGCACGGCAGGACGCCCAACGAGGAACAGTTTGCGGCGGCGTTTGCGGAATTGTACGCGCGGGCCGCGGAATTGGAGGGCTGAGCCATGGCGGAAAAAATCGCAACCAGAAACGCGTATGGCGAGGCGCTGAGAGCCGTCGGCTGCGACAGGCGGATCGTGGCTCTCGACGGCGACGTCTCGACGTGCACGATGTCGGCGGTCTTCGGGGAGGCATACCCCGACCGCTTCTTCAACGTGGGTATCGCGGAGGCCAACATGATCGGCATGGCGGCGGGCCTGGCGACCATGGGATACATACCGTTCGCGCACTCGTTCGCCATGTTCCTGGCGGGGCGCTGCTACGACCAGATCCGCAATTCCGTGTGCTATCCGGGCCTGAATGTGAAGTGCGTGGGCACACACGCGGGGCTGTCCGTCGGGGAGGACGGCGCGACGCACCAGTGCATCGAGGATATCGCGCTTATGCGCGCCGTCCCCGGCATGACGGTGATCTGCCCGGCGGACGCCATCGAAACCGATGCGGCGGTCAGGGCGATGTCCGCCCTCGCAGGCCCGGTTTACCTGCGCATCGGGCGTCAGCCGGTGGAGATTGTCAGCGACTTCCCGGGATATGCGTTCAAGATCGGCAAGGCCGTGGAGTTGCGCGAGGGCACGGACGCGACCATCATCGCCACGGGCCTGATGGTGCCCGAAGCGCTTGCGGCGGCAAAGCTCCTGGCCGCGGAGGGAATCAACGCGCGCGTGCTCAACATGCATACCATCAAGCCCTTGGACGAGCAAGCGGTGCTCAGCGCCGCGCGGGAGACCGGATGCATCGTCACGGCCGAGGAACACAGCGTGCTCGGCGGACTCGGCGGCGCCGTCTCCGAGGCCGTTTGCTCCCACCGCCCCGTGCCCGTCGTCCGCGTGGGCGTGCGCGACGCGTTCGGGCGCTCCGGAAACGCGCTCGAGCTGCTGAAGATGTATCGCCTCACCGCGGCGGATATCGTCTGCGCCGCCGAGCAGGCCATCGCGATGAAGTAACGGGGGTTCGGTGGTTGCCAATGCAGCGCGCCCGGCCCCCCCTGACGGAGTTCCAATCCGTATGCCGAGGCATCGACGGATTGAAGCGGGAGCGTTCCGCGATCCGGCCGGTCAACCGCCGTTTCGCGGATTTTCATATCGAGCGTCCGATCCCGCTCCTCCTTCGGCTCCGCGCCTTGCCCTGCGCAAAAACCCCTCGCCCTTTGGCGCAATGAGGTGGTGGATCGCCCCGGCAATCCACTACCTCATTAAATCAGCGGTTGCCTTAGGGGACGACGACGACCTTCCTCACATTGCCGCGCTTGTTTTCAAACACTTCCAGCGCTTTTTCGTACTCCTCCAACGGGAATATGTGCGTGACCAGCGCCTCGCCGTCGATGGTTCCATTTGAAAAAAACTTCAGAACCGTTTCGGACGCGTTCGGGTTGGCCTTGGAGCCGAAGATCTTCAACTCATTGAACACGATCTTGTTGAGCGGAAGTTGGAACTGCTCCCTGTCTTCCCGGTAATTCGCGATCAGCGCGATCCTGCCGGTCTTTCGCACCATATGACACGCCTTCATTGGGACCGCGTTGTCGCCGGAGCATTCGAACACCTCGTCCGCGCCGATGCCGTCGGTAAGCTCCAACACGCGCTTGACGACGTCCTCTTGTTCGAAATCGATCAGCTCGTCCGCGCCCATCTCCCCCGCAAACGCCAGCTTGCCTCCGCGCCCGATCATGATCACGCGGCCCGAGCCCATTCCCCTTGCAATCTGCATGGCGCACAGTCCGATGGGGCCGGGGCCGATCACAACCGCCGTCCCTCCCGGGGTAACGCCCGCAAGCTCGATCCCGTGCATGGCCACGCCGGCCGTATCGCACATGGAGGCCACTTCATAGCTCACATTG
>JAAYZL010000178.1 GCA_012514855.1 Clostridiales bacterium | reverse complement strand
TCGCAGGTCGCCGAGACGCTGAGCAGGCTCGCCTTCGTCACGTCGCCCTCGAGCGCCGCCGCGACGGTCGAGAACACGTTGATCGAGGCCAGCGCCACCGACACGCCGACGATCGCGCCGCCGCCGGTGATCGAGATCGCGCGGATCGAGCGCTTCGAAAGGTCGATCGGGTTGTCGGTGCTCTTGGAGAAGCTGTCCTCGAGCGTGCCGGTGCGGTCGGTGTCCGCGTCCGCCACCGGCGTCGAGCCGGCGGCCGCCGCGATCCGGATCTCGCCGACGGCGGAGAGCTGCGCGCCGTCCTCGACCTTCGCCTCGACGTTCGAGTAGAGCACCGCCACCGCGATGCCCGCGCCGACGGCCGCGTACGCGCCGCCCGCGATCGTGCCGGTGAACAGGTCCGCGAGGAGCCGGTCGTTCGCCGTCACGAAGATGGCGCCCGCGGAGGTGACCGCGGTGTTCGCGCCGATGATGGCGGTCGTCGCGTCCAGAGGCGCGTAGACGGGCTTCGCCGAGCCGAGGCCGGAGGCGTCGTCCAGGTCGCCGCCCTCGCCGACGCCGAACTCGGAGTCCGCGCCGGGGGCGGCCGCGCCGCTGTTGTCGGCGTCCTCGCCGGACTCGAGGTCCACTTCCCCGGTCACGTCGTCGTCATGATAGCCGTCGATGCCGCCGCCGACCTCGGTTTCGGACTGGTGGTCGCCGTCGCCCTCGAGCATCTCGCCGGCGCCGTCCATCCCGTATTCGGAGGCCGAGCCGTGCGCCTTTTCGAAGGTCGCCGCCAGGAAGTCCTCCGGCGAGAAGCCGGCGCTCAGCTCGTCCGCGGCGTCCTGCTTCATCTTGCCGCCCGCGACGACGACCATCAGCGTGCCGCCGACGCCGACCTGCCCGACGGCGACGGTTCCCGCATAGCAGCCGATGTCGCGGTTCGAATCGGCGCCGACCTCGACGCCGCCCGTCACGGTCGCGATCCGGTTGTTCGAGCCGACGATGGCGCTCGTGGTGTTGTGGAGCACCGTGACCAGCGCGGAGATCGCCACGCCGACGGTGCCGCTGGCCGCGGCCGTCACGACGACGCCGGTCAGCTTGAAGTCGTCCGCCGCGTTAACGCTCAGCGCTTGCGCGTCGATCAGTGCGCCGGACTCGGTCATCGCGACGGTCTTCTGCTTCGAGAGGATCACGTCGACCGTGCCGGACACGCTGGCCACGCCGGACGCGCTGACGCCCGCCGCCTCGGTCGCGATGTCTTCCTTGGAGTCGGCGCGCACGGTGACCGCGCCGATGGCGTCGATGTCCGCGGCCGCGCCGACGACCGCCTTCGTCGTCCCGTCAAAGTAGGTGACGATCGCGATCGGCGTGACGCCCACGGTGCCGCCGATGCCCACCGCCGCCGCGTAGTTGTCCATCTTGGTTTCGCTGTACGCGCTGACCTTGATGCTTCCGGCGGAGAGGACCCTGCCGCCGAGCCTGGCGAGCACGTCGTTTTCAAACACCAGCGCGCTCGCGCCGACCGCGACGCCCACGCTGCCGCCGCCCGCGAAGCTCAGCGCAAGCAGTATGACCTCGTCCTTCGAGGCCGCCTTCACGGTGACGTCCATGGTCGCGAGGATCGAGCCGTTGTCGCCGACGGTCGCCGAGACGTCCTTGTCGTAGACCATCGCGACGATCGAAGCGCCTACCCCCGTCCCGGACGATGCCGCCAGAGCGCCCGCGATGTTGTATATGTGTGAGTCGTCCTCCGATTCGACGAGCACGCTTCCGTCGCCGGTCCTTGCCGAGCTCTCGCTCTTCGACTCCCTGCCCGCCACGAGCACCACGTGGTTCCCGACGGCGGCCTTGACCCTGTTCTTGAGCACCAGCGTGTTGACGACGCCCGCCACCGCCGCGGCGCCCGCGGACGCCGCGCCGCTGCCGGAGAACATCGCGAGCCTCGCCTTCGCCGTGGCGCTGACCAGGACGCCGCGGAACCGCGTGCCGCCGCCGGGAAGCTCGACGCCCGCCGGGATCACCGCGTCGGTGAGCATCGCGCGCGCGATCATCTCGACATAGTCGTGCACCTTGGCCTCGACGCTGTTCGCGACCACGAGCGTCGAAAGCGTCGCGCCCACGCCCGCCACGCCCGCGGAGACCGCCACGGAGCCCGCGGCGTTGTAGAGCTCGTTGTCCGCGCGGCTGACGACCGCAATCGTGTCGCCCGCCTCGATCTTCGCATGGGGCCCGACTTCGGAGAGAACCCTGCAGGAACTGACGACGACCGGAATCGCGCCGGCGACCGCGCCGCTCGCGGCGCTGGCCGCGCCCGCGATCGTGATAAGCAGCACTTCGCTGTGCGCCTTCGCGCTGACGACGACGTTGGCGCCGTTCGAGGGCTTCAGCGCGCGGAGTTGGGCGTGCTCGCCGACCTTCGCCGTGACCTGATGGTCGAACACGCCGACGTTGACGGTTCCGCCGACGGCGGCCCCGCCCATGCTGCCGGAGACGGCGCCCATCACGACGACCTGCTTGACGTTGCCCTCGGCGCTCACCAGGATGCTTCCGTTGTTCGCGGTCACCTCGGCGTTCGCGCCGACGGACGCCTCGGTCAGGGACTGCGAGACCAGCACGCCCAGCGTTCCCGCCGCGGCGACGTTCGCGCTGCTTCCGGAGAGCGACGCGAGTATGTTCAGCATCGTCTCCGCGCTCTTGGCGGAGATGACCGCGCCCTTGCCCGCGACGAGCGCCGCGCCGTTGCCGACCGCCGCGCGCGTGTCGTTGTTCGTGACGATGACCCCGACCGTGCCGCCGACCGCCACGCCCGAGCCCGCGCCGACCGACGCCGCGATCAGCGTCAGCTTCGATTCGTTTTCGGCCGCGATGCGGATGTCGCCGCCCGCGGTAAGCTGTTCGCCGCCCGCGGTGGCTCCGTCGGCCCCGAGCGCGCCGGCCCAAACCTTGTTGCCGGACACGATCACGTTCAGGTTTCCGCCGATCGACGGCCCCGTGCCGGTCGAAACGGCCGCCGCGATTGTCGCGGCCCAGGTGTCGGAGGTCGCCTTCGCGTCGACCGTGATATCGCCGGAGGCCCCGATGCTGGCATTCGCGCCGACCGACGCGCGCACGACGTCCTCGTCGATGAGCGCCGCGATGTTGACGCCCACGCCGGTCGAGCCGGTCGTCGCGGCCACCGCGCCGCCGATCAGCCGCGCGACGGCGCCGCTCTCGGCGTCCATGTCGAAGTTTCCGCTGCCGAGCGTGATGACCGCGCCGTCGCCGACCTCGGCGACCACTTCGTTGTTCGAGATCAGCATCGCGACGGAGCCCGCGAACGCGCCGTTGGAGGTGGGGCTTCCGACGACGGAGCCCGCGATCGCCTCGGCGTAGTAGTTCGCGGAGGCGAGGAAGTTCATCATGTCGAG
>JAAYZL010000177.1 GCA_012514855.1 Clostridiales bacterium | reverse complement strand
GCGTCGCCCTCGACCAGCAGCACCCTATCCGCGCCGGACGCCGCAAGCTCTTTCGCAAACTTTTCCACATCATTTCCGATCAGCACCGCGGTCACGTCGCGGTGGAGCCTCTTCGCCTCGCCGATCAATTCGTGGCAAATGCCGCGCACGCCCGCGCGCGACCGCTCGCAGAACACCCAGGTATCGCCCATCACGCGCGACCTCCCTTTGAAAGCACTTCGAGCAGCTCGCCCGCGCCGGACAGAAACCGGCAGCCCGCCCGCGGTTCGGGGCGCAGGGTGCCGACGACGCGCGTCTTTGAGCCGCTGAGCCCGACTTCGCCCGGATCGGCCCCGATGTCGGCGGCGCTCCACACTCTTACCTCGGCGCGCGCCCCGCGGAGTACGCCCGCGACGGACGGCAATTTCGGCACGTTGATCTCCTTGACGACCGTCAGAAGCGCCGGCAGCGGCAGCCTTGCGCGCAGATATCCGTCGTCGGCCATTCGCGTGACCTCGATGCATTCCTCCGCGACCGCGCCGATCTTCGACACGTCGGTTAAGTGCGGTATGCCCAACAGTTCCGCGAGCATCGGCCCGACCTGCGCGGTGTCGCCGTCGGTCGCCATTTTTCCGCAGAGGATCAAATCGGCGGCAGTGCCGCCCCCCATTTCACCGAGCTTTCGAATCCCCAGCGCGAGCGCCCGCGCGGTCGCGAGCGTGTCCGAACCGGCAAACGCGCGGTCGGTCAGCAATATCGCCCGGTCGACGCCGACGGCGACAACCCGCCTAAGCGTCTCCGCGGCGGACGGCACGCCCATGCTGATCGCCGAGACCGAGCCGCCGAATTTCGCCCTCAGCCGCACCGCCTCCTCGACCGCATACGCGTCGAACGGGTTCAAAATCGACGAGATGCCCTCGCGGATGACGGTTCCGGTCACCGGGTCGAGCCGCTGCTCGTTCGCGGACGGCACCTGCTTTACGCAGACGCAGATGTTCATGCTCATGCATCCACCTCCGTCAGCACGTTTCCGGGCCCGAGAATCCCCTTCGGGTCGAGCGCGCGCTTGAGATCGAGCAGCTTTCGCATCCGTTCCTCGCCGTACAGGATCAAGAGCAGCGGTTTCTTGATCTTGCCCGCGCCGTGCTCGGCGGTGATCGTGCCGCCCATCTCCCGCACCGCGCGCGCCCACTTCTCGAACAGCGCGTGCCCGCGCTCGTACTCGTCGAGGTTGCGCGCGAGCACGTTCGGGTGCACATGGTTCTCGCCGATGTGCCCGAAGATCAGGGACATCAGCCCGCTCCCGGCGAGATCGCGCCGGTAGAGGTCAAAGAGCTCCCGGAAGCGCGCGTCCGGCACGGCCATGTCGGTCGACAGGATCGTGATCGCGGGTTCGTTTTTCTTGTTCTTTTCGACGTGTATGTCGATCGTCTCCGGAACCGAGTGGCGGAACAGCAGCAGCTTTTCGAGTTCCAGCGAATCGCGCGCGACCCATGTGTTTTCGGGATCGCCGCCCGTCTCCGCGAGCACGCCCGAAAGCCGCTCGAGCGCCGGGTACAGCTCGTCCTCGCCGCCCAGATTGAACTCGACGTACACCGCCGAGCAGTAGTTTTCAGGAAGCTCCTGCAACTGTCGAAACGCCGGGGTTTCGGCCTTCTGCCTTTCGACCAAGGCGAGCGCGTCGCGGTCGAAGAACTCGATCGACGCGGGCTTCGGCGAAAAGCGCTTCATCGCGGCGACGTACGAAAGCGCGCACTCGTCGTCCGGGAAGAACGCCGTCACGCCGGAAAGCAGCTTCGGCGCGGGCATCAAAATCAGCTCGAGTTCGCTGACGATCCCGAGCGTGCCCTGGCTGCCGATGAAGAGATCCACCAGATCCATGTCCGGCCGGAAAAAGTAGCCCGCGTCCTTGATGTCGGGCGTGTCGAAGTCCGGCAGTTGCCCGGAAAGCGACGTTCCGTCCGCGCACGGGATCGAGAATTCGCGCCCACGCGCCCGGTCGCGCCCGCGCTCGAGCTCCGCGACCCGGCCGTCGGCGAGCACGACGCGCAGCGCGTGGATGTGCCTTCTCGTCGCGCCGTAGAGGAACGACCGCGCGCCGCAGGCGTTGCAGCTGGCCATGCCGCCGACGCTCGCGGTGGGCTCGGTGGGGTCGGGGGAGAAGAACAGCTCGCCCGCGCGGACGGAAGCGAACAGCTCGAGCGATTCCGCGCTCCAGCCGGACACGTCGACCATCTTGTCGGAGAGCGCCTTCCGGACCGAGAGCAGCGCAGCCCCCGGCTGCGCGCGAAGCAGAACCCGCCCGTGCGCATCCCTTCGAATGCCGAGGATGCGGTTCATCCGGGACAGGTTCAGGATCAGCCCGCCCTCCGGGCTCGCGCCGCCGGCGAGGCCGGTTCTCGCGCCCTGCGCGGTCAGCGGGACGCCGTTCGCGCCGCAGAATCTGACGGCCTCGACGATCTCCTCCTCGCACCTGGGCAAAGCGACAAAGTCGGCGCGCCCCATCGTGCGGGACTCGTCGAACAGCAGGCTCTGAAACCGGTCGCCGTAGGGTTGAACGATTGACATGAATGCCTCCGGGGAGTATACTCTGTATTATTATACAGGAAACAGGATGGATTGCAATGAACATGCGGGAATTTTCCGAACTCGAGCGGCGGTACGCGGCCTTTCGCGCGCGGGGGCTGTCGCTCGACCTGTCGCGCGGCAAGCCGGAGAGGAAGCAGCTCGACCTGTCGCTCCCGATGCTCGACCCGGCTCTCTTGGGCGATTTCACCTGCGAGGACGGCATGGACGCGCGCAACTACGGCGACCCGACCGGCATCCCGGAGGCGAAGCGGCTGTTCGGGGCGCTGCTGGGCATGCCGGAAGAACAGGTGATCGTCGGCGGAAACTCGAGCATCCACCTGATCTACGACGCGCTGACCCGCGCACTGCTCCACGGCCCGCTGCCGGGCGACGCGCCTTGGAAAGACCTCCCGAGCGTCAAGTTCCTCTGCCCCGCGCCGGGGTACGACTGGCACTTCCACATGCTTTCCATGCTCGGCATCGGGTGCGTGCCGGTCCGGATGCTCGAAAACGGCCCGGACATGGACGAAGTCGAACGCCTCGCGCGCGACCCGGCGGTCAAGGGCATCGTGTGCGTGCCGATGTACTCGAACCCGACCGGCGTCACCTTCTCCGACGACGCCGTCGACCGGCTCGCGAGGATGGAGACCGCGGCGAGCGACTTCCGAATCCTCTGGGACAACGCCTACTGCGTGCACCACCTGTACCCGGACGACCGCGAGCGCCTGAAAAACCTCTACGGCGCGTGCGTGGCCGCGGGCACCGGGGACCGGGCGCTGCTGTTCACGTCGACCTCGAAGATCACCTTCGCCGGCGGCGGCGTCGGCGCGATGGCCGCGAGCCCGAGAAACATCGAGCGGCAGGCCGCGCTCCAGCGCTACCAGATGGTCTGCTACGACAAGGTCAACCAATTGCGCCATGCGCGGTTTTTCCCGGACCTCGGCGCCGTCGAAAGGCACATGGAACAGCACGCGGCGATCCTCCGGCCGAAGTTCGAGCTCGTCGAGCGCGTACTCGCAGGGGAACTCGAGGGCGTCGGGAGCTTCCGCGCGCCGAAGGGCGGCTATTTCCTGTGCTACCACGCGCCGAGGGG
>JAAYZL010000176.1 GCA_012514855.1 Clostridiales bacterium | reverse complement strand
TCAACTGCACCGACTGCCTCAACCTTGCGATCAAAGGGGCTCTGCGGACGGGCGACCATGTCATTTCGACGATGCTCGAGCACAACTCGGTGCTTCGGGTGCTCTCCGAAAAACTTCGCGGAAACGAGATCGAATTGACGCTCCTGACGCCCCGGCCGGACGGGTTTATCGACCCCGGGGACGTCCGCCGCGCGATCCGCAAAAATACGCATTTGATCGCGCTTTCGCACGCCTCGAACGTGACCGGCGCGATCCAGCCGGTCGCCGCGGTCGGGGGCATCGCGAGGGAAAACGGCGTCCCCTACCTGATCGACGGCGCGCAGACGATCGGCTCGATGCCGGTCGACGTCAACGCGCTCGGGTGCCAGCTCTATGCGTTTCCCGGCCACAAGGCGCTGCTCGGGCCGCAGGGCACCGGCGGGCTCTACATCGCCCCGGAGATCGAGCTGCAGACGCTCCGCGAGGGCGGCACGGGCTCGAGCTCCGACAGCATGCTGCAGCCCGCCGAGCGCCCCGAGCGCTACGAGGCGGGCACGCTGAACCTGCCCGGCATCGCGGGGGTTCTGGCGGGCGTCGAGTATGTGAAGAAGAACCTCTCGCAGATCTTCATGCGCGAGAGGGAACTGACGACCGCGCTCTGCGAGGGGCTTTCGGAAATTCCGTCGGTCACGATCTACTCGCCCCGCGAGGAGGCGGCGCGCGCGGGCATCGTGTCGTTCAACGTGTCCGACCTCTCGAGCTCGCAGGTCGCCGACCAGCTCGATCACGACGGCATCGCGGTCCGCGGCGGGCTCCACTGCGCGCCGGGCGCGCACCGGTTCCTGGGGACTTTGAAGCGCGGCGTCGTCCGCGCGAGCGTCGGCCACGCGACGACGTTCGAGGACATAGACGCGCTGCTTAGGTCGGTCGCAATGATGCAATAGAAAATCCCCGAACTTCGGGGAGACCGCCTCCGAAAAATTCCCGGGGCTCCGTCAGGGACCTCGGGATTTTCCATACGCATGTTTGGAATTCGCATCAAGCCTCGATTTTTTGTACCGAGCCCCCCTCGACGAGCTCCGCGGGCACGAGCACCTGATGCGGAAACCACGTCTTCGGGCGCTCGATGTTCTCGACGAGGTTCGCGGCGGCGAGCCTTCCGAGCGCCTCGGTGTCCTGCTTCATGGTCGTCAGCCGCGGCCGCAACACCTGCGAGAGCTGTATGCCGTCGTAGCCGATGACGCTGATGTCCTCCGGGATCGACAGCCCCGCCTTTTCGATGACGGTCATGCCGCCGAGGAACGAGAAGTCGTCCGGGTAGAGGATGACGCTCGGCCGCTCGCGGTGCCTGAGCAGCTTCTGCGTCGCCAGGGCGCTGGCTCTCGGGTCGTGGTAGCGCGCGGGCACGACGTATCCCTCCGGAACGGAAATTCCGAGCTCCGCGCACGCCTTGTGAAAGCCGGCGAGCCGCTTCGTCGTGACGGACGTCAGCTCGCCGTGGATGAAGGCGATCCGGCGGTGGCCCATCGCGTGCGCGTGATGGACGAGGTCGCGCGCGCCCTGCACGTTGTCGGAGAGTATCGCCGTGCGGCTGTCGAACACGTGGTCGATCGTCACCGTCGGGATCTCGCTGTTGACGAGCTCGAGAACCGCCGGGTCGGTGAAGTCGACGCTCGCGATCACGACGCCGTCGCAGCGCCGGTAATTGCTGTGCTCGTAGTAGCTCATCTTCGCGCCGCCGATGTTCTGGCTGATGAAGGTGATGTCGTAGCCGCTCAACTCGGCCTCGTCCTTGAAGCTGTTCAGGATCAGCGAGAAGTAGTCGTGCGCGAGGCCGCTGCGCATCGCGTCGACAAACAGCACGCCCAGGTTGTTCGAGCGGTTCGTCTTGAGCGCCAGCGCCGCGGCGTTCGGCCGGTAGCCGAGCTCCTGCGCGACCGCGCGGATCATCTGCGCGGTCTCCTCGCCGACGTCGTCGTAGCCGTTGAGCGCCTTGCTGACGGTCGACGGCGAAACGCCGCATTTTTTCGAGATGTCCTTGATCGTTACCATGCGCGCCTCTTTTTCCTCCGGGTTTTTTCCATTTTAGCAGAAAACCGCCGTTTGTCAACGCGCAATTTCAAGCGAGCGGCCGTTTGTCCGCGCGACCTCGCGGTAAAACGCCGCCGAGTCCTTCGGAATGCGGCGAAGGTCGCGGTAGTCGATGTAGATAAGCCCGAAGCGGTCGGCGTAGCCGGTGTGCCACTCGAAGTTGTCGGTGAAGCTCCAGTGGAAATACCCCCGGACCGGCGCGCCCTCGCCGATCGCGCGCTCGAGTTCCATGAGATACCGGCGCAGGAAGTCGATCCGGTCGGGGTCGTGCACGCCCCCGTCCAAAAAGATGCGGTCGTTGCAGGACTGGCCGTTCTCGGCGATGTAAATCGGCAGCCCGTACCGCCGCCAGATAAACAGCGGGCCGTAGCGGAGCGCCTTTTCCGAGACCGGCCAGCGAAGCGCCGTCATCGGGTGGCCCGGATAGCGCCTGACGTAGTTCCCGGACGCGTCGACCTCGTTTCCATTGTAGATGTTGAGCCCGAGGAAGTCGAGCTTCTGACAGCCGATCCTCATGTCCTCCGGGGCCACCGAATCGGCAAACCGCCTGAGAAACCCCGGCGCGTCCTCGGGGTAATGACCAAAAACCGCCGCGTCGAGGAACCACGAGTGCAGGAAGTGCCAGTCGTCCTCGCGGGACCTGAACATCTCCTCATACGCGGCGTCCCGGTTCTCCTGCGTGTCCTCCGACGGGCAGCACACGCGCCCGGTCGAGCACGCGCCGACCTCGATCGGGGTTTTGCTGTTCTCCCGGAGCGCCGAGACCGCCATGCCGTGCGCGATGAGCAGGTTGTGCATGACGACCGCCTGCTCTTCGTTCGGCAGCTTCAGCCCCGGCGCGTGGATGCCGCGCGCGTGCCCGAGGCCGACGATGCACTGCGGCTCGTTGATCGTAAACCACCTCTTGACCCGCCCGTCGAAACGCTTTGCGCAGAGCGCGGCGAACTCCCGGAACGCGTCCGCGGTATTCCGGTTCAGCCAGCCGCCCCCGTCCTGCAACTTGGACGGCAGTTCCCAGTGGTGCAGCGTCGGAAACGGCTCGATGCCGCGCTCGAGCAGGCCGTCGACGAGCCGGTCGTAGAAGTCGAAGCCCTTCGGGTTCGGGCGGCCCCGGCCGTCCGGCAGCGCGCGCGCCCAGTGGAGCGAGAACCTATAGCAGTCGACGCCGAGGTCGGAAAGCAGCGGCAAATCCTCCCCGACGCGGTGGTAGCCGTCCGCCGCGACGTCTCCGTTTTCGTCGTTCAGGATGTTGCCGGGCGCATGCGCAAAGTCGTCCCAGATGCAGCGCCCCTTGCCGTCCTCCGAAATCGCGCCCTCGATCTGGTAGGCGGACGAGGCCGTCCCCCACCGAAATCCCTCCGGAAACGCCAATCCCTCCACCTCCTAAAGGATAACCTCAACCAGCACGCGCGCGACACCCGGCCGCACCGGAACCCGGTCGCCCGGGATGGGCACGCCGTCGACCCACAGGCCGGGTTCGCCGCCGCGCCGGACGCGGATGTCGTAGACGGTCCCGCGGAACAGCCTGCGGGCCTCAAATCCGTCCAACTGCCGCGGCAGCACCGGGCGCACGATCAGCGCGTCGTAGTCCGGGCGGATGCCCAAAATGTACTGCGTGACGCCGACAAACGCCCACGCCGCCGTGCCGGTCAGCCAGCTGTTCTTCGCCTGCCCGAGCCTCTTCGACGCGCGGCCGGCGATCGTCTGGCTGTACACGTACGGCTCGGTCCCGTGGATGTCGCTCAATTCCTCGACGTAGGCGGGGCAGATGCGGCGGTAGAGGTCGAACGCCTCGTCGCCGCGCCCGAGCGTCGCCTCCGCGATGCTGGCCCACGGGTTGTTGTGCGAAAACACCGAGCCGTTCTCCTTGTATCCGGGCGGATAGCTCGTGATCTCGCCGAGCTCCTTATGGTAGGCCGTGTAGGGCGGCCAGAGCAATTCCAGCCCGTAGTCGTTGAGCAGGTGCGCGCGCGCGGAATCGAGCGCTTTTTCGCAAAGCCCCTTGCCCCTTCCGATGCCGGCCAGCGCGCAGAAGCCCTGCGGCTCGACGAAGATCTTGCCCTCGCCGCATTCCCTCGAGCCGACCTTGTTCCCGAACGCGTCGTACGCGCGCAGATACCACTCGCCGTCCCAGCCGTGCGTCAGCACGGATTTCTCCATGTCCCGGACCGCGCGAAGCACGTCCTCCCCCTCCGCCGGGTCGCCGAAGCGCCGACAGAGCTCGGCGTATTGGCGACCGTACTCGACGAACATCCCCGCGATGAACAAGCTTTCGGCCTTGCCGCTCTCAAAATTGCCGCACGTCTGGAAGCTCTCGCCCGGCTCCTCGGAGAAGCAGTTCAGGTTCAGGCAGTCGTTCCAGTCGGCGCGCCCGATCAGCGGAAGCCCGTGGGGGCCCAAGTGGTTCAGCGTGAAGCGGATGCTCCGCCTGAGGTGCTCGAACAGCATGTGCTCGCTGCCGGGCACGTTGTCGAACGGGACGGGCTCCTCCAGGATCGACGCGTCCCCGGTCTCGCGCACGTAGGCGGCGACGCAGGCGACGAGCCACAGCGGGTCGTCGTTGAAGCCGCTGCCGACGTCGTTGTTGCCGCGCTTCGTCAGCGGCTGGTACTGGTGGTAGGTCGAGCCGTCCGCGAACTGCACGGCGGCGATGTCGAGGATGCGCTCGCGAGCGCGCTCCGGGATCAGGTGCACGAACCCGAGCAGGTCCTGGCACGAGTCGCGGAAGCCCATGCCGCGCCCGGTGCCGCTCTCGAAATAGCTCGCGCTGCGGCTCAGGTTGAACGTGACCATGCACTGATATTGATTCCAGACGTTGACCATGCGGTCGAGCTTTTCGTCGGCGCTCTTGATCTGGAAGCGGTTCAGCAGCGCGTCCCAGTGTTCCCTGAGCTCCGAGAGCGCCCCGTCGACCGCCGCGTCGCCGGCGAATTTCGCAAGCACGCGCCTGGCGCCATCCTTTCGAACGACGCCGGGCGCCTCGAACTTCCGGTCGCGCGGGTTTTGCGCGCAGCCGAGCACGAGCGTAAGGCGTTCCTCCGCACCCGGCTTGAGCACAAGGTCGAAGCGGTGGCACGCGATCGGCGCCCAGCCGCTGGCGACGCTTCCGCCGCTCTCCCCCCTCGCGACTTGCGCGGGCAGCGAAAACGCCCCGAAGCGGCCGAGAAACGCGTCGCGGTCGGTGTCGAAGCCGTCGAACGGGCGGTTCGCGCCGTAGTAGGCGTAGTGGTCGCGGCGCTCGCGGTACTCGCTCACGTGGTAGAGCGCGTTTCCCTCGATCTCGACCTCGCCGATGTTGAGGTTCCTCTGGAAGTTCTGTTGGTCGTCGACCGCGTTGTAGAGGCACCACTCGGCGGCGGCGTACAGCTTCACGCGCCGCTCCTCCCCCGTCGCGTTTGTGAGAACGAGGCGCTGCACCTCGCAGCTCTCGCCCATCGGCACAAAGAACGTGATCTCGGCCCTCAACCCGTCCTTCTCGCCCGAAAGCACCGTGTACCCCAGCCCGTGACGGCATATGTACGCGTCCAACGGCGTCCTCGACGGCAGAAACGCCGGGCTCCACGGCGCCTTCCCCTCCTCTTTTATATAGAAGAAACGGCCTCCCTCGTCCGGGCCGCTGTTGTAGCGGAACCGGAGGAGGCGCATGAGCTTCGCGTCGCGATGGAAGCAGTAGCCGCCGCCGGTGTTCGAGAGGATGCCAAAAAACTCCTCGATGCCGAGGTAGTTGATCCATGGAAGCGGCGTTTCGGGCGTCGTGACCGCGTATTCGCGCCGCCCGTCGTCAAAGTAGCCGTATTTCATATCGGTTGTTCCTCCCGAATTCTTAACGACATCGATTTCGCTCAAATCCATTGTACCGCATCCCACGCGAAAAAGCAATTCCTTTTTCTCCCCGCGTCGCACATAATTTTGTAAATATCTCTGAATTTGGGGCTTGACGGATGGGGAAAAAGGCGATATAATGAACGTGTGAATCTGTGCTCGCAATACTTATCGGCAGTTACGAAATCGAATTCGGAGCCCCAACGAGCCTTGGCTATGGTCCGCCGACAGGCGGCAGCAATATTGGTAGGAGGAATAACCATGAAAAAGCTCTTCGCGTGGGTACTCGCACTGGCGCTGCTCCTGTCCGTCGGCACGGCGTTCGCCGAGGAACAGGGCAAGGTTCTCAACATCTACTGCTGGAACACCGAATTCAAGGACCGCTTTGAGTACTTCAAGGCGTCCGGGCTGTACGACGAGGGCATCGCGGTGAACTTCATCATCGTGCCCAACGAGGCCGGCGCGTACCAGAAGGCGCTGGACGAGGCGCTGCTCGCGCAGGAAAACGCCGCGGCGGACGACAGGGTCGACATCTTCCTCGTCGAGGCGGACTACGCGCTCAAGTACGTCAACACCGACTTCTCGCTCGACGTGATCGCGGACGTCGGCCTGACCGCCGAGGACATCTTAGGCCAGTACGGCTACACGCAGGAGATCGTCACGAACGACTTGGGCGCGGTCAAGGGCGTCACCTGGCAGGCGACCCCGGGTCTGTTCGCCTACCGCCGCTCGATCGCGAACGACGTGCTCGGAACCGACGACCCGGCCGCCGTGCAGGAAGCGCTGAAGGACTGGGCGAGCTTCGACGCGGTCGCCGAGGCTGCGGCGGCGAAGGGCTACAAGATGCTCTCCGGCTACGACGTCGCCTACCGCGTCTTTGCGAACAACATCTCCGCGCCGCTGGTGCAGGACGGCAAGATCATAATCGACCAGAAGCTGTTTGACTGGGTCGAGCAGACGAAGCGCTACACGGACAACGGCTGGAACAACAAGACCTCGCTGTGGGCGCCCGAGTGGAGCGCGGACCAGGGCCCGGACGGCAAGGTGTTCGGCTTCTTCTACAGCACCTGGGGCATCAACTTTACGCTGCTGGGGAACTCGCTCGCCGATCCGAACGCCGCCAAGGAAGTCGGCAACGGCATCTACGGCGACTACGCGGTCTGCGAGGGCCCGGCGAGCTGGTACTGGGGCGGCACGTGGATCTGCGCGGCGGCCGGCACCGACAACATCGATTACATCCGCGACGTGATGTACGTGATGTCCTGCGACAAG
>JAAYZL010000004.1 GCA_012514855.1 Clostridiales bacterium | reverse complement strand
TGTACTGGTCCGGAATCCTGCCGGTGCCCTTCGGGTCGCACCAGGTCGCGTAGTTGTTCCTCGCGCGCACGTTGATCTTCGAGCCGGTCACGTCGTTGATGTGCCCCTCGACGAGCCCCTGACAGTCCCAGCAGCGAAGCGCATTTTTGAGCCAGTAGATCGCTTTCTTCTTCTGCTCGCCGCTGTACTGCGTGATAAACCAGCTCGATTCGGTATAATTTTTCGTGTATTGACCGGTCGCACCCATCCAGTAGCCGTCCTTGCGGGCGGCGCACTCCTCGATGTGTGCGACGAACACGTTGATGTTTAGCTTTGACATTCGTCTCCCTCCTTTGGGGATTGCATCCTATGCGTCAGAGGACGGATACGTGCACATGAAAATACCCGCCGGGCGGATGCCGGCGGGTATTTTCAACAAACAGCCGCTCCCCGCTCGTCGCGGAAAGTGGCTGTTTGGCGGTAATGCTCCCCCCTGTGGGTATGGCGCCGATAGCCGATGACGCCCTGGATTTCCTTCGCTTCCAGCAGGCGCGCGATCCCTGCGCTGTGATATCCGGCGTCGAATCCCATGGGTTTCGGCCCCTTCATCCACCCCCAAGGGAGGAGCGGCGTTTGTTGATGGGCCGGGGCTCCCTTTATATGGGAGCCTCCGGGCATCAAAAAACTGCGGTTTTTTGATGCATAGGAAGAATGTGCTTCGGCTCGCTGAAATCCTCACGGATTTCCGGGCGCGATCCTGACTGTAGGAATTGTTTTTACTCCGCTTCACTCCGTAAAAACCAAATTCACCGCGCATGTCGCTGAATTTGATTGTATGGGTCGGTCGGCGATACTTTGTTGACGCCCTGAGGCTCCCTTTACACATGGGAGCCTTCCGGTTGCGTGGGCGGCGGCTGGGAGCTACTTCCCCACCGGCACGGCGCTCTCCTGCGGCAGGTTTTCAAAGTGCGCGTCGGGAAAGCGCGCCGTCGGCGGCTCGCACGCGCCGTCCTTGCACACGTACCACATGCATCCGGATCTTGGCGGCGGATATTGTTCTATGTCCGGGTCGATCGCGCGCCAGAGCTCCCGCGACGCCGGCGAGAGAAGCGCGATGTGGAGCCTATCGCGCCGCTTCGACAACAACGCCTCCCGCGCCTTCGCCGCGCTTGCTTCGTCCGCGCAGGCGGCGACGATCTTCCGGCGGTCGAGCAGCACAAAGCGCAGAGCGCAGAGCGCCATCGCGTGCGCCTCGGGCTGCTTTTTCATGTTCGCGGCGAGGAAGCGGAACTGGTCGTCGAGCCGCGCCTGCCAGACCGGTTCGGAGCAATGGGCGGCGATTTCCGCGAGCACGAGCGCGGCGACGCCGTTGCCGGACGGGATCGCGCCGTCGAAGACCTCCTTCGGGCGGGCGATCAGCGACTGCGACGCCGTCATGAAATAGCCGCCGTCCCCGTCCGCAAACAGCGCGTGCATCTTTTCCGCGAGCCGCTTGGCGGTCAGCAGGCTCTCCGGAGCGAGCCGCGCGCGGCAGTGCTCGACGAGCCCCCACGCGAGGAACGCGTAGTCATCGAGCGTGCCGTCGATGCCCGCCTCGCCGTCGCGCCAGCGCGCGAGCAGCGTGCCGTCCCGCGTGATCATCGTGCGCGACAGAAATTCGACGGCGCGGTCCGCGGCGGTCAGGTAGTCCTCTTTGCCGAGCAGCACGCCCGCGCGGCAGAGCGCCGCGATCATCAGCCCGTTCCACGCGGTCAGCACCTTGTCGTCCTTGTGAAGCTTATGCCGCTTCGAGCGGTGCGACAGCAGCGCCGCGCGCTCGCGCTTGAACGCCTCGCCCGCATCCTTCCAGTTCGGGTCGTTCAGCAGGTTCGGGATGCTCTTCCCCTCGAAGTTGCCGCGCGCGGCGATGTCGTAGCGGGCGCAGAACGCGTCCCCGGCGCCCTTTCCGAGCGCGACCAGGACCTCCTCGGGCGAAAAGACGTAGAACTTCCCCTCCTCGCCGCCGCTGTCGGCGTCCTGCGCGCTGTGGAATCCCCCGCCCGCGTCCGTCATCTCGCGGAGCACGTAGTCCAGAATCCCCTCGGCCGCGCGCGCGAAAACCGGCTCGTCGAGCGCCGCGCCCGCCTCGGCGTAGGTGAGCGCCAACAGCGCGTTGTCGTAGAGCATCTTCTCGAAGTGCGGCACGAGCCACTTCGCGTCGGTCGAGTAGCGAGAAAAGCCGCCGCCGAGGTGGTCGTGGATGCCGCCGCGGTACATCTCGGAGAGCGCGGCCCGGACCGCCTCGAGCATCGCCCGGTTTCGCGTCGACTGTCCCTGCCAGAGCAGAAACAGCAGCTTGTGCGGCATCGGGAACAGCGGCGCTGCCACGCCGTTATTGTAATCCGCGAGGATTTTCTCCGCCGCGGCGCTCAGAAACGCCTCGTCCAGCGGCGCCTTCGACGGCTCCGCGGGGCGCATGCGGCGGATGTGCGCGGTGATCTCGCGGCCGCGGGAAAGCAGGTCCTCGCGGTTCTCGTCCCAGAGCGCCAGCACGCCCTTCAGAAGCTCGGTCAGCCCCAGCCGGCCGTTTCGCGCCTCCTTGGGCAGATACGTCGTCACGTAAAACGGCTGCTGCTCCGGGGTCAGAAACGCCGTCAGCGGCCAACCGCCCGTGCCGCTCATCGCGATGCAGGCGTTCATATACACCTGATCGACGTCCGGCCGCTCCTCGCGGTCGACCTTTATGCACACGTAGCCCGCGTTCAGGATCGCCGCGACCTCGTCGCTCTCGAACGACTCGTGCGCCATCACGTGGCACCAGTGGCAGGTCGAGTAGCCGATGCTCAAAAACACCGGCTTGTCCTCTCTCTTCGCGCGCGCGAACGCCTCTTCTCCCCAGGGGAGCCAGTCGACCGGGTTGTCCGCGTGCTGCAGGAGATACGGCGATTTTTCACGGATCAATGCGTTCATGATTCGTCCTCCTTTTCCGCCAGATTCCGCTGCGCCGGCCCGTCCAGCAGCGCGCCGTCGATGTCGAAGCGCGAGCCGTGGCAGGGGCAGTCCCAGCTCAGGTCGTCCGGGTTCCAGCCGAGTATGCAGCCCAGGTGCGGGCAGGAGAGCGACACGAGGTGGATTTCGCCGCGCTCGTCCCGGTACGCGCCGAGCTTCCGGCCCTCGTACTCGACGGTGCCCGCCTCGCCCGGCCGGATGTCCTCGAGCATGTTCTTCGGCGGCATGATATATTTCGCGAAGCCCTTGACGGTTTCCTTCACGTCGGCGGCAAATCCGTCGATTCCGCGAACCGGCGAGCGCTGCGGCGAAAACACGTCGGCGGCCTCGTTCGATGCCCCGGTGATCAGGTCGGTCAAAAGCATCGCGGCGACCATCGACGAGGACATCCCCCACTTGCCGAACCCCGTCGCGACCCATAGGTGCTTTGTCGAGCCCGCGTAGCGCCCGATGTACGGGATGTGATCCTGCGGCATGCAGTCCTGCGACGACCACGCCGCAATTTCCCGCGCGTCCGGATAGCATTCCTTCGCCTTCCGGCGGAGCTCGGCGAACTGGTTTCCGGGGTTCTTGCCGGTGCGCCAGCTTCCGGAGCCCACGAGCAGCGCGCCCCCCTGCGGACGGAACGACAGCCCGCCGTCCGCCTCGTCGATGTACATGCCCCTGATTTCCGGCGCGCCCTCGAGCGCCATGACCGCGCTCCGCTCCTGGTGCATGCGCAGGAAGTAGTAGCCGGGCGCGTTGATGAACGGAAAGTGCGTCGCGACGACGATGTCCCGGGCGCGGACGCTGCCCATCTCTGTGCGCGCGACGTTGTCCTCGATCGATTCGACGCGGCTGTGCTCGTATATCTCCAGTTTTTCCGCGAGCGCGCGCAGATACTTCAGCGGATGGAAGTGCGCCTGCCCGGAGACCCCGACCGCGCCTTTGACCGGAAAGGGGAGCTCCGTCTTCCCCTCGAGCCGCGCGTCGAGCCCCGCCGCGCGCAGAGCCTCGAACTCGGCTTCGAGAAGGGCTGTATCCTCCCGCGCGAACACGAAGTTGTCCGCGCGCTCGAAGTCGCAGTCGATCTTTTCGCGCGATACGATTTCCGCGTACTCTTCGACCGCGTTCTGATTCGCGCGCGCGTAGAGCTTCGCCGTCCGCGCGTCGAACGACCTCGTCAGAAGGTCGTAGATCAGCCCGTGCTGCGCGGTGATCTTGCCCGTCGTCCGGGAGGTCGCGCCGGTGCCGACCCTCTCCGCCTCCAAGACGACGACCTTCAGCCCCGCGCGCCGCATTCGATACGCGCAGTTGACGCCCGCGATGCCCGCGCCGACGACGAGCGCGTCCGCCTCGATGTCTCCCCGGAGCGCGCCGCGGCCCGGCATGTCGAATCCCTTTTCCCAAATTGACTGCATATTTCCTCCTGCGCCGATCGCCCGTTTTCGCCAGTTTTCAGGCGTAGTATGCGCTTCGCGGCTGATTGCATGCAGTCGTCGACATGTCCTGACGCGCCTCCTGCACTTTCAACAGAATCGCCGCAGAAGATGGCCGAAATCTTAATCCTGCCGCTTTGTTTTTTCAAAACGAATGTGGTATAATTAGGCTAGCGAAATTTTGAGATGGAGAGAGGATCATGATGACGAAGAACAAAAAGCTTCTCGATTGGGTTCAGGAAATCCGCGAAATGTGCCGGCCGGACAGCGTCTACTGGTGCGACGGTTCCGACGAGGAGTATCAGCGGCTGCTGAAGGAAATGGTCGACTCGGGCGCTGCGATTCCGCTCAACCCCGAAAAGCGCCCCGACTGCTACCTGTTCCGCAGCGACCCGTCCGACGTCGCGCGCGTCGAGGACCGCACGTTCATCGCGTCGAAGAAGCGGGAGGACGCCGGCCTCACGAACAACTGGATCGACCCCAACGAGCTCAAGAAGACGATGACCGGGCTCTACACCGGCAGCATGAAGGGCCGCACGATGTACGTGATCCCGTTCTCGATGGGCCCGATCGGCTCCCCGATCTCAAAGATCGGCGTCGAGATCACCGACAGTCCTTACGTCGTGGTCAACATGCGCATCATGACGAGGATCGGAAACGAAGTGCTGGACGTACTCGGCGACGGCGAGTTCGTGCCGTGCCTGCACTCCGTGGGCGCGCCGCTCGAGGAGGGTCAGGAGGACGTCATGTGGCCCTGCGCGCCGATCGAGAAGAAGTATATCAGCCACTTCCCCGAGGAGCGCACGATCTGGTCCTACGGCTCCGGCTACGGCGGAAACGCGCTCCTGGGCAAGAAGTGCTTCGCGCTTCGCATCGCGTCGGTGCAGGCGCGCGACGAGGGCTGGCTCGCCGAGCACATGCTGATCCTGCGCCTGACCGACCCGAAGGGCAACGTCAAATACATCACCGGCGCGTTCCCGAGCGCCTGCGGCAAGACGAACCTCGCGATGCTGATCCCGACGATCCCCGGCTGGAAGGTCGAGACGGTCGGCGACGACATCGCCTGGATGAAGTTCGGAAACGACGGACGGCTCTACGCGATCAACCCCGAGGCGGGCTTCTTCGGCGTCGCTCCGGGCACCTCGATCGACTCGAACCCGAACGCCATGCACACGATCGGCAAGAACACGATCTTCACGAACGTCGCGCTGACCGACGACGGAGACGTGTGGTGGGAGGGCATCGGCTACCCGGCGCCGGATCACCTGATCGACTGGAAG
>JAAYZL010000175.1 GCA_012514855.1 Clostridiales bacterium | reverse complement strand
GGCAGGCGGCCGTTCTCGATCTCCTCGAGCACGCGGATCACGTTGTCGATGCCGTCGACCGCGAGCGCCTCGTTGACGCCGACCGAGATCGCCTCGCCGCCGATGCGCGCCCAGTTGACGCCGAACGCGGTCGCGGAGAAGTGCGCGAAATCCGGCTTCGCGGTATTCTTGCGAAGCAGGTCGGACAGCACGCCGTAGACCTCGAGGAACGAAATCGCGCCGTCGACCGCGGACGCCTCGTGGCCGAGCGGCTCCCGGATCGCGGTCATCTTCGCGGCGCAGGGCGTGATGAAGAAGCAGCCGACCTCCTCCGGAGGCACGTTGTGCATCTCGCAGAACGCGCGCCGCGCCTGGATCGCCGTGACCTCCATGGGGCTCTTGACGTCGACGATGTTGCCGATCAGCTCCGGAAACCGCGTCTGTATGAGCCTGACGACCGCCGGACAGCTCGACGAGATCAGCGGTGTCGGGCAGTCGGGCTCCCGCAGCCGCTCCATGACCGCGCAGCTTATGATGTCCGCGCCGTGCGCGACCTCCGACACGTGGTCGAAGCCCATCATCCTGAGCGCCGCCGGGATCAGCGCCGCGGCGTTCAGGTCCTTGAACTGGCCGTACAGCGCGGGCGCGGGCAGCGCGATCTTGTAGCGGAAGCGGTTGATGATCGAGAGCGGGCTCGTCACGGCGCCCTTCGCGTGGTACGGGCAGGCGCGGATGCACTCGCCGCAGTCGATGCAGCGCTCGTCGATGATGTGCGCGCGGCCCTTGCGGATGCGGATCGCCTCGGTCGGGCAGCGCTTCAGGCAGCTCGTGCAGCCGACGCACTTCGACACGTCCAGCGTCACGGAATGAAAGTACTTGCTCATGATTCTGTCCCTTCAGGGGAGCGGAACCGCATGTGTATGCGCGTCCCGACGCCCATTTCGGATTGTATGTCGAACTCGTCCGCGTTGCGCTTCATGTTCGGGAGCCCCATGCCCGCGCCGAAGCCGAGCGTGCGCACCTCGTCGGACGCGGTCGACCAGCCCTCGCGCATCGCGAGCTCGAGGTCGGGGATGCCCGGCCCGCGGTCGGCCACGTCGAGCGCCACCGAGTCCGGCTCGACGGACAGTTCGATCGTGCCGCCGAGCGAGTGGATGACGAGGTTCAGTTCCACCTCGTACGACGCGACCGACACCCTGCGGATCAAGGCGCTCGGGACGCCGAGCTTCCGGAGGATGCGCTTGATCCTGCCGGACGCCTCGCCCGCGGTCTCGAACGCGCCCGGCTCGACGGTGTAGCTTTCGCAAATGGCCCCGCCCATCAGCGCCCCGTCCCCCCCGGCAGCCCCGCCGCGAACAGCCGCCCGCAGGCGTCGTAGAGCGTGAACCCGGTTCCGATCACGCAGATGCCGGCGTCCTCGGCGAGGTTGAGAACCTCCTCGCTCGGCTGCTTGCCGCGCACGAACACGATCAGCGGCACGTCGAGCAGTTCCGCCGTCCGGATGGTGTGCGGGTTCGTAAGCCCCGTCAGAAGCGCCATCCGCTCCTTCGGGAACGCCAGCACGTCGCTCATCATATCCGAGCCGCACGCGGTCATGATCTCCCCCTCCGGGAGCGGCCCCGTCAACAGGCACGCCTCGAGCAGGCCGAGGATTTTCGCTGCTTTCAAACAAACAACTCCTTTTGTTTATAAACCGTTCAGCTCAAGCAGGTAGTCTATGTGCCGAAACGTGGCCTCCATGGTATTATACTTGATTTTGCCGGAAAGGGAAAGGGCTGTCCGGGAATTTTCCGAGGAGAGCACAAAAAGGGACGCCCGGAGCTGCTCCGTCAGCGAAAAAAGGCCGGAGCAGACGGCGTTTTCGGAAGCGCCGGGGATCGCGCGCAGGTTCCTCAGCATCTCGTCGAGCCGGCTCGCGGTCACGGCGATCAGCGTGCGCGCGGCGTCCGGGTCGATCTCCGAGCGGTCGAGCTGAAAGGCGATCTCGTTGAGCTCCGCCGCGTACTGGCGAAGCAGGCCCTCCGAGGTCGTGAGCGTCTCGATCTGCCTCTCGGTCGCGGTGATGCGAAGCCGCACCCTCGCCGCCGAGCGCGGGAACACGGTGCAGTCGAGGCCCTCGGACCGGGAGAGGTTCTCCGCGACGCGCTCCGCGTCCGATTCCGACGGATAGCCCGCCGCGAGCATCCGGTACACGCCGCCCTCCGCGTGGATGTAGCCCGCCGCGCCGCGCGAAACATAGCGGGCCGCCTCGATGCGCGCCTCCTCGGCGACTTGGTACTCGCCGAAGCAGACGCTGTAGACCGCGAGCGGCTCGAAGGACATCTCCTCGGTCACGCGCGGCGAGCCGTCGTCCGACGCGATCGACGCCTCGGGCGCGCGCTCGACCTGCCCCAGCGCGATTAGATACACGCACAGCATCGTCAAAACCAGCGCGATCGCCCACGAGAGCGCGCTGGGATGGTCGCGGCGAACCCTCACGCGCTCCGGCATGCTCATCCCCCCTCGGGAAAGTGTATGCGACTCAACGCCCCGGAATGAGGCGCCCGGCAGCCTGTCCCGCCGCAGCGCGAACGCAGATACGCGTTGTGGAGCTTCCGGGGAATCTGCTCGTCCGAGCGCCCGATCTTCTGCGCGACCGCGAGCCAGCTCAGCCCGTCTATGTAGCGCCGGGAGAAGATCAACCGCAGCTCCGGCTCGGGAATGTCGTCGATGAATTGATACAAGAGCGCCAGCTCCGCGAGGCACTCCGCGCGCATCTTTTCGATCCGCGCGCGGATGTCCGCGAGCTCCGCGCCGTATTCGCCGACGCGGTCGGAGCGCCTCGAAAACGGCATGCCGGTGATCCGCCCGACGCCGCCGACCGCGCGCGATTCGAGCTCCGCCGCGCGCTGCGAGAGAAAGTCCACCTCGCGCCGGAGGCTCCGGAGCTTCCCGAGCCGCCTCGCCATCGCCCGCGCCTCCTCCGGCACCGCGCCCCTGTCGTACATCGCCTTTTCCTCCACGCATTTTATGCCTTCGCATAATACTACACCCGAACATATGTTCTTGTCAAGCGTTTTTTATGCGTTTGAAGAATATTTTGTCTTGACGCGGCGGCCGGGGCATGCTATTCTCAAACCGAGGGGAGGGGGTTCGCTTGACGGTCGGAGAGCGGCTGGAGGAACTGATGCGGCTTCGCGGCGTGCGCGCGAGCGAGCTGTCGCGGCGCGCGGGCGTGCAGCAGCAGACGCTGTACTCGATCCTGCAGCGAAGGAGCAGTCGCGTCGCGCCGGACACGCTTCGCAGGCTCGCCGAGGCGCTCGACGCCCCGGTCAGCTACTTCTACGACGAGGTTCCGCTGCTCCCGGTCCGGCGCAAGAGGGTGCCGCTGCTCGGCGACGTCGCGGCGGGCGAGCCGATCTTCCGCGAGGGCGACGGCGAGCAAATCGACGATTTGGGCGGCGACAGCGACTGCGCGCTGCGCGTCGCGGGCGACTCGATGGCGCCGCGCATACTAAGGGGCGACGTCGTGTTCGTCCGGAAGCAGCCGGACGTCCCAGACAACCAGATTGCGGTCGTGATCGTCGACGGCGAGGCGACGCTCAAGCGCGTCTTCCATGTCGAGGGCGGCGTGCAATTGGTCAGCGACAACCCGGACTGCGCCCCGATGCTGTTCACGCGCGAGAACAGCGATTCGATCAAGATTCTCGGGCGCGCGGTGTCGATCCGGCGCGATCTATAGGGGGAAACCATGAAAAAAGTGATCTGCGTGTGCACCGGCAACACCTGCCGAAGCCCGATGGCGGCGGCGTTTTTACAGCGCGCGCTGCCGGACTGGGACATCTCGTCCGCGGGGCTTTTTGCGTCCTCCGGCCAAGGCGCGGCCCCGGAGGCCGTCGCGGCCATGCGCGAGTTGGGCATAGACATCTCCGGCCACCGCTCCCGGCAGTTCTCCTGCGGCATGGCCGAGGGCGCGGTGCTCGTCGCCCTGACCGCCGCGCACGCGGAAAAACTGCGCGCGCTGTGCCCCGGCGCGGACGTCATGCGCTACTTTGACCGGGCCGACGTGCCCGACCCGTTCGGCGGAAGTTTCGAGTTTTATCGAAAAACGGCATTTCTGTTGGAATCTGGGGCGGGGGAGCTTGTCAAGCGCCTGAAATTCCGGTAAAATGGAAACAGCGACAAACAAGGAGGGGTCCACGCATGCCCAAGTATTGCATTGGCGTAGATTTTGGAACGCTGTCGGCGCGCGCGCTGGTAGTCGAGGTCGGCACCGGCCGCGAACTCGGGAGCGCGGTGATGAACTACCCGCACGCGGTGATGGACGAGCAGCTTCCGGACGGCACGAAGCTCAAGCCCGACTGGGCGCTGCAGCACCCGCAGGATTACCTCGACTGCCTCGCTCGGACGGTTCCGGAGGCGATCCGGCTGTCGGGCATCGACGCGGCGGACGTCGTCGGCGTCGGCATCGACTTCACCGCCTGCACGATGATCGCCGTCGACAAGGACGGCGTGCCGCTGTGCTTCCATGACGAATACAAAAGCAATCCGCACGCCTACATCAAGCTCTGGAAGCACCACGCCGCGCAGGACGAGGCGAACAAATTGAACGAGATCGCCGGAGAGCGGGGCGAGGAGTGGCTCAGGCGCTACGGCGGCAAGATCTCGTCCGAGTGGATGTTCCCGAAGATCTGGCAGGTGCTCGACGAGGCGCCGGACATCTACGACGCCGCCGACCGATTCATGGAGGCGGCGGACTGGGTCATCATGCAATTGACCGGCAGGGAGGCGCGCAACTCCTGCACCGCCGGCTACAAGGCGATCTGGCACAAGCGGGACGGCTACCCCTCGAAGGAGTTCTTCGGGGCGCTCGACCCGCGGCTTACAAACGTCGTCGACGAAAAGCTCTCGCGGGACATCTACCCCATCGGCTCGAAGGCCGGCGAGATCACTTTCGAAGCCGCAAAGCTGACCGGCTTGAAGCCCGGCACCGCCGTCGCCGTCGCGAACGTCGACGCGCACGTGTCGCTGCCCCCGGCGGGGCTCACCGAGGCCGGCAAGATGCTGATGATCATGGGCACCTCCACCTGCCACATCATGCTCGGCTCCGAGGAGCACATCGTGCCCGGCATGTGCGGCGTCGTCGAGGACGGCGTGATCCCGGGGCTCATGGGCTACGAGGCCGGGCAGAGCTGCGTCGGCGACCACTTCAACTGGTTCGTCGACAACTGCGTGCCCATCGACTACGCGACCGAGGCCGCGAAGCGGAACACGGACCTCCACCAGTTCCTGACCGGGAAGGCCGAAAAATTGAAGCCCGGCGAGAGCGGGCTGCTCGCGCTCGACTGGTGGAACGGCAACCGCTCGGTGCTGGTCGACGTCGACCTGACCGGCATGATGCTCGGCATGACGCTGACGACGAAGCCCGAGGAGATGTACCGCGCGCTCATCGAGGCGACCGCGTACGGAACCCGCATCATCATCGACACGTTCGAAAAGAGCGGCGTCGGCATCGACGAGCTGTTCGCCTGCGGCGGCATCTCGAAGAAGAATCCGTTCGTGATGCAGGTGTACGCGGACGTCTTGAACCGCGAGATTCGCATCGCGCGCTCGCTGCAGACGCCGGCGCTCGGATCGGCCATGTTCGGCGCGGTCGCGGCGAGCAGCCAAAAGGGCGGCTACGACTCGATCGTCGACGCCGCGCGCGAGATGGGCGGGGTCGACGAGCTGTACTACCGCCCGAACCCCGCGAACGTCAAGGTCTACGAGAAGCTCTACAGGGAATATGTGATCCTCCACGACTACTTCGGCCGCGGCGGGAACGACGTGATGAAGCGTCTCAAGGACATCAAGGAAGAGCAGAGGTCATGACGCAAAGCGCCGCCCGAAAGGGCGGCGTTCACGTCGAAAGGGTTATTCTCCTGTGACTTCCTGTTCGATCTTCAGCACCCGGTTGTACTTCGCCGTGCGCTCGGCCCGCGCGGGCGCGCCGGACTTCAAAAACTCCGCGTTGACCGCGCACGCGATGTCGGCGATGGCGCTCGATTCGGTCTCGCCGCTTCGATGCGACAGCACGACGCGGTAGCCGGCGCTCCGGGCGAGGTTGATCGCGTCCAAGGTCTCCGAGAGCGTGCCGATCTGGTTGGGTTTCACCAGAATCGCGTTCGCGGCGCGCTTCAAAATGCCCTTCGAGAGCCGCTCCGGGTTCGTCGTGAACAGGTCGTCGCCGACGATCATCGCGCGCTTGCCGAGTTGGGCGGTGATCTCCGCGAAGCCGTCGAAGTCCTCCTCGCCGAGCGGGTCCTCGATGGACACGATCGGGTACTTCTCCGAGAGCGACCGGAAGTAGTCCGTGAGCTCCGCGGTCGTCAGGGCGGTGCCGCGCTTCGGGAGCACGTACCCGCCGTCCCTCTGCCACTCGCTGGCCGCCGCGTCGACCGCGAGCGAAACGTCGCGCCCCGGCGCGTAGCCGGCGGCGGCGATCGCGTCGACGAGCAGCTTCAGCGCGTCCTCGTCCTTCTCGAGGCTCGGCGCGAAGCCGCCCTCGTCGCCGACCGCGGTCGAGAGCCCCTGCTTTTTCAGCAGCGCCTTGAGATGCTGGTACACCTCCGCGCCCATCTTCATCGCGTCGCGGAAGGTCTTCGCGCCGACGGGAACCAGCATGAACTCCTGGATGTCTATGTTGTTGTCCGCGTGCGCGCCGCCGTTCAAGACGTTCAGCATCGGGATCGGAGAGCTGCCGCCGACGAGTCCGCCCAGGTGCCGGTACAGCGGTATTCCGAGCGCCCCCGCGGCCGCGTAGGCCGTCGCGAGCGACACCGCGATCAGCGCGTTGCCGCCGAGCCGCTGCTTGTTGGGCGTGCCGTCGAGCGCGAGCAGGGCCGCGTCGACCCGGCGCTGGTCCCTCGCGTCGAGCCCCCTGAGCGCCGGGGCGATCTCCGCGTGGACGCCCTCGATGGCCTGCAGCACGCCCTTGCCGCCGTAGGCCGTTCCGCCGTCGCGCTTCTCGTGCGCCTCGTGCGCCCCGGTCGACGCCCCGGACGGGGCGGACGCGACGCCGATTGCGCCGGACGAGAGCCCGACCTCCGCCTCGATGGTCGGCGTCCCGCGCGAGTCGAAGATCTGCCGCGCGCGCACGGATTCGATGATCGCCATGGTTTTCCACTTCCTTTCGTGCGGATTCCCCGCATCGGTCATGTCTTTGGAAGCTTTCACCGGTATTATAAACGCAATTCCGGGGCTTTATTATTAAGTTGTCTTTGCTTTTCCAAGAATTGCTTGACCGGGCGCATCCTCAACGGTTATAATATACCCAAAGGCGGATTTGTCAAGTCCAAAAAGCCCCGAGGAGGGTTTCTTCATGTATCTCGATCACCGCGTGATGGCGAAAATTTCCCGGATCCTTGAGCAGATCGACATGAGCGCGCTTCTGATGGACGCGAGCGGCACGGTCGTGCTGCCCGAGGGCGACCATCGCCAGCTCACGCTGCCGGACCAGCTCAAGAAGGACCCGACGACGCCGATGGTCTACGGCGGCGTGACGCTCGTCGGCACCGAGGAGAACCAGCCGCTGTTCATCTGCCTGCACGGGGATTCCCCGGAGGTCAGGAGCTGCGCGCTGCTCTGCTCGGAGCTGATCAACATGCTGCTCCGGGTGGACATCGGCCACGCGACGCGCGAGGTCGCGGCGCGGCTGATGCTGCGCGGCGAGGTCGAGGGCGCGGAGCTCGAGTCGCTCGCGGCGGAGCACGGCATACCGCTCGAGCGGAACCGCTGCGTCTTGTACTTCTACTTCGCCGAGACCGAGACCGACGTCGCGACCGCGATCCTCGAGGGCGTGTTCGATCCGGAGGCGGACGTGCTGGCCGAGGTCGGCAGGCACTCGCTCGCGCTTGTGAAGGCCGTCGACGACCCGGTCAACTTCGACGAGCTCGGCCAGTTGGCCGCGGCGGTCGAGAACACGTTTTTGATGGAGACCGGGCGGCCGGTGTACATCGGCATCTCCGAGCCACGCAGCGACCTCTCGCTGATCGCCGATGCCTACGAGGAGGCGCGCGCGTCGATCAACATCGGCCGGGTGTACCATTCTTCGGGCAGCGTGTTCTTCTATCACCGGCTGCTCCTGGAGCGGTTCCTGAACGACCTGCCGGTGGACGCGAGCGCGCGCTACAGCAGCATGATCTTCAACCGCCAGACGGCGAAGCTGTTCAACGACGAGATGCTGCACACGATCGAGACGTTCTTCGAAAACAGCCTGAACCTCTCGGAGACCGCGCGCAAGCTCTACATCCACCGGAACACGCTCGTCTACCGGCTCGAAAAGGTGCAGCGCTCGATCGGGCTCGACCTTCGGTCGTTCGACGACGCGGTGACGTTCAAGATGATGATGCTGCTCGGCAAGAACACGCTGCCGAGGAAGAACAAGCTCTAAATCGCGCCCCTTTCCCGCCGCGTTCGATTCGGAATACCCGCGCCCGGGCGGACATACCCTCGCACAGAGATCGCCGGCGACCTGCGCAATGCGGTCGCCGGCAATGTATTGGAGGAAGGCCGATGTTCAAGCGATCGGTATCCTTGGTGACGCTTCTAAGCCTGCTCGTGATCTGCGCGGTCGCCGCGTCGACGCTGACGCTGGTTCTGACCGGGGACCTCCGGCGGGAGGAGGTCGCGGCCGCGGGCGCCAACCCGCTCACGAAGTACGCGCGGCTCGACGAAATCCTGCAGATCGTCGAGCGGGAATACTACACCGAGGTCGACGAGGATGTGCTCCTGACCGGCGCGATCCGGGGGATGCTCGCGGAGCTCGAGGACCCGTACACGTTTTACTACACGCCCGAGGAATACCGCGAGATGGACGAGGAATCGACCGGGCTGTACCACGGCGTAGGCATGCTGATCGGGCTCGACGGCGAGGGCGGCATCGCGGTGCTTCGCGTGTTCCGGGACTCGCCGGCCGAGCGCGCGGGCGTCCGGCCGGGCGACAGGATCGCGTCCGTCGCGGGCGTGCCGGTCGCGGGCGACAGCGCGATGGGGCTCTCGGAGGCCGTCTCGCTGCTTCGCGGCGACAGCAGGTCGGACGTCGAGGTGACGGTGCTGCGCGGAAGGGAATCGATCGACCTCGCGCTCTCGCGCGACGAGGTCAGCATCAACTACGTCGAATACTCGATCCTCGACGGCAGCGTCGGCTACCTGTCGATCTTCCAGTTCACCGGCGACGACGTAGTCGGCGTCGAGGAGGCGATCAGCGCGTTCCGGAAGGCGGGCGTCAAGGGGTTGATCGTCGACGTTCGCTCGAACCCCGGCGGGCTGCTCAAGGACGTCGTCAACATCTGCGACATGCTGCTCCCGAAGGGGCTGATCGTCTACACCGAGGACCGGCAGGGCCGCCGGCAGGAGTATTACGCCGACGAGGAATTTTGGGACGTGCCGATGGCGGTGCTCGTCAACGGCATGTCCGCGAGCGCGTCGGAGATCTTCGCCGCCGCCGTCAAGGAGGCGAACCGCGGCGCGATCGTCGGCGAGACGACCTACGGGAAGGGCGTCGTCCAGACGCTGCTCGCGTTCGAGGAGGGCGACGGGCTGCAGCTGACGACCTCGGCCTACTACACTTCGTCCGGGCGCTCGATCCACAACATGGGCGTCGACCCGGACGTCCGCGTCGAGCTCGAGGGCAACCAGTCGGTCATCTACTACGAGCCGAACCCGGCGAAGGACGCGCAGCTCGCGAAGGGGATCGAGGTTCTCAGAAAGAGCATGGGCCGGTAACCCCTCTCCCCCAAATTGCAAGCCCCGGCCCGCGCGGGCCGGGGTTTTCGGTTCAGCGGTGGACCATCATGGGGACAAGCGCGACCAGCATCAGGGAGCAAATCCAGATCGAGCGCGCGCCGAGTATGTTCGAGAGGTGCGCGCCGCCGAACACGCCGACCGCGAACGCCAGAATCACGAGTATATAGCGCAGGCACGCCTCGCCGGCCGTCTTTTCGCGCCTTGCGATGAACGCGCGAAAGTGCTCCGCGGCGGAGCGCAGGTTGCCGGTGCAGAAGATGCTCGCGTACGGGAGCCCGCGCGTCTCGCGGAAGACCTCGTACTGCACCGCGCAGATGAACGTCACGAGGATATTGACCGGCGCGTGCGGGACCGTGAGCGGCACGAGCCCGACCAGAAACAGAAGCGCCGCCTCCATCAGCAATATCGCGGCCTCCCAGCGGAAGCGCCGGATGTCGGAGATGCGCTCGCGAAGCCCGGCCGCGAACACGATGCCCACGAAGAACGAGAGGATCGGGATCGGATAGGACAGCGCCTTTGAAATGTCCCCGCGCGCGAACGCGAGCGTCATCAAGGCGATGTTCGCGGTCTGGCCGTTGCAGAACACGCCGCCGCGCAGAAGATACGTGTACGCCTCGAAATATCCCGCGAGCGCCGAGAGGATCAGTCCCACCGCGAAGACCTGCTGCGGCGGGATTTTTGTCTTTTGAAACATCGGCCGCGACCTCCTGAAGTTGCGGCATCATTATACGGGCGGCTGGAAACTCTGTCAAGCGCGGGGATGTTATACCAATTTCAAACATTAATGCGTCGCCGCGCGCTTTTTTGTTTCTGTAAACATCTGCAAACAATATTCGGTCATGTTGCATATTTGCGGTTTTGGAAGTATAATGTTGAGAGCCACAGGAATGCGGAGGAAGGGCGATGGAGCTGAACCGGGAGTTCTTTGACGAGGTGATCGACCGCTCCGGCACGGCGTCGGAGAAGTGGGACGCGCGCAAAGAGGTATTCGGCCGCGCGGACGTGTTGCCGCTGTGGGTCGCGGACATGGACTTCCGCTGCGCGCCGGAGATCGTCCGCGCGATCGAGGAGCGCGCGCGCCACCCGATCTACGGATACACCGCGAACATCTCCGAAAACCGCGCGGCCGAGGCCGCATGGCTCAGGCGGCGGTTCGGCCTCGACGTCGACCCCGACTGGATATTGACGAGCCCGAGCGTCGTCGACAGCATGCTCTATTCGATCGAGGCGTTCACTTCGCCCGGTGAGCGCGTGCTGATCCAGCCGCCGGTCTACGGCCCGTTCCGCGAGACGGTGAAGCGCCTGGGCAGGCTCGTCGAGGAGAGCCCGCTCGTCGACGCGCCCGATGGCTACCGGATGGACTTCGAGGGCCTCGAGAGCGCGTTCGCCTCGGGCGTCAAGTTCATGTTCCTGTGCAGCCCGCACAACCCGGTCGGCCGCGTGTGGACGCGCGCGGAGCTCGAGCGGCTGTTCGGGCTCGCCGACCGCTTCGGCGCGGTGATCGTCTCCGACGAGATTCACGCGAGCTTCGCGTTCTCCCCGCACCGGCACACGCCGTGCCTGAGCCTGTCTTCGCGGTCGGTGATGCTGACCTCGGCGACGAAGGCGTTCAACCTGGCGGGGCTTCGGCAGTCGTCCGCGGTCGTCTCCGACCCGGAGCTCCGGAAAAAGCTGAAAACCGCGATCCGCAGGTTCAACGGCGACCGCCCGAACCTGTTTGCGATGGCCGCGCAGCGCGCAGCCTATGAGTTGGGCGACGAGTGGCTCGACAAGTGCCTCGACTACATCCGCGAAAACCGCGACTTCGCCGAGGCGTTCATCGGGGCGAATCTGCCGGAAATCGCCGTTCACCCGCTCGAGGGCACGTATCTGATGTGGCTCGACACGCGAAAGACCGGCGTCCGGCACGGGGAGCTGTTCCGGCGGCTCGTCGACGCGGGCGTCGGGCTGAACGACGGCCTGTTCTTCGGCGAACAGGGCCGCGGCTATTTTCGGCTGAACCTCGCCGCGCCGCGCGCAAACATCGAGCGGGGGCTTTTGTGCGTCGAGCGCGCGCTTTCGAAGTAAGACCGACGGGAGGAACCGATCCTTGCGAGAAAAGAAACGCATGATTGCGTTGGACGTGGAGCTGGACGGCATGCGCCCCAGCCGCATCATACAGCTTTCATACCTGATCGTCGACGGCCGCCGCGTCCGCGGCAAGAATTTTTACTTTTCGGTGGAGGCGATCAACCGCCACGCGCGCAAGGTGCACGGGCTGGGCGTCGGCCAGCTTCAGAGGCTGTCCGGCGGCGACCTGTTCGCGCACCACGCCGACGAGATCTATCGGGACTTCGCGAAGTGCGGCATGGTCATCGGCCACGACGTGGCGGGCGACATGCGCTACCTGTGCGAGGAGTTCGTGCGCATCGGCGTGAAGTTTCCCGAAATCCCGCGCTTCTGCACGCTCAAGCACTACACCGAGGAGGCGAACATACCGCTCAAGCAGAACCCGGACAAGCTCAAACCCCCGCGGCTCGAGGAGCTGATGAAGCACTTCGGCATCACGCCGGAGCTCGTCGCCCGCAAGTGCCGCAAGTGGTTCGGCGGCGGCGACCACTACCACGACGCGCGCTTCGACGCGGCGGCGGCCT
>JAAYZL010000174.1 GCA_012514855.1 Clostridiales bacterium | reverse complement strand
GTGGCGAAATCTGTCCGACGACGGCGACGGGGCTGCGCTCGACCGGCTGATCCAAACATCCTGCGCGTTTTGCAAGCGCGTCTTCCATGACTGACGCAGCCCCGACGCAATTCGGTTGGCTCCCGGGCCTAAAAATAGCTCACCTTGATCCGCTTGCCCATCTTCTCGAGGCACTTCGAAAGCGCGTCGATCAGCTGGATCTTGATGCCGAAGGCGATCGGCAGATCGGGGTTCTGGTGCGCGGGGTTGATCGCGCGGCCGACGAAGAAGTTGATGTCGGTCGCCCGCTCAAACAATTCCTGCGCGATCCGCGACGCGCCGTCCCTTTTGCTCACCCACTCGGCGGCGGTGTCGCGCCCGTCGAGGAACGCCTCGGCGAGCTTGAGCACCTTCGAGATCGTGACCACCCCCTCGGTGACCAGGTCGACGCCCTCGAGCTTCGAGATCGGCGGCACCTCCGGGTCGGGGTAGTCGAGCGTCGGGCGGAGCTCCTTGCCCAGATAGCGCGCCGCGATGTTCGCCGTGGTTCCGCCGCAGACGATCTTCTCGCCCTCCTTGGCGAAGAACAGGTTCATCATCCTGACGTCGCTCTCCGGATCCGCCGGCGGCCCGATGACCAGGTTCACGCTCTGCCGCGCGCGCACGCGCAGGACCGCGACCGTCGTGTCGTCCCCGGGCTCGCCGCCGTACAGCCGGTTGCACTCGTCGATGATGTTCGCGGCGATGTACTTGGCCGAGTTTCCGGGGTGGTAGTTCGCCTCGGCGAAGTCGACGATGTTGTTAAGCTCCCAGCCGTAGTTGAGCGCCTTGCCGACGCCCGCGTAGGGCGCGCCGTCGCTCATGGCGATGAATACGTCGTTCTCGGAGACCGGGAAGCGGCTCTCGTGGATCAGCTTTCCGGAAACCTCGCGCGTAGCGACCGGGTAGTTGTAGCGCAGGCCGTCGCGGAGCACGATCACGGCGGGGTTGTCAAACTGGATCAGCTCCGCGAAGCGGTTGTCCAAGATGCGCACGACCGTGAACGTCGAGTAGGCGATGCCGCGCACGCTGCACACGGGGAGGGTGCTCGCGACGGTGTCGATGCACGCCTCGATCGGCATGCCGCCCGCGATCATCGTCGAGAGGATCTTCGCCGTCAGCGTCGAGAGTATGCTCGCCTTGACGCCGCTCCCGAGCCCGTCGGCGAGCACGAGGATCGACGCGCCGTCGCGCTCGACCGCCTCCACGCTGTCGCCGCAAAGCTGCTCGCCGAACTTGTTGAGCGACAGGCAGCCGACCTCCGTGAACAGGTTATTCGCCATGATCCATCGCTTCCTTCAGCCTCGTCAGCGCGATCTTCGTCTCGGCGGTCGTCTCGCCGAGCAGCGAGGCGATCTCCTGCACGACGCGCATCTGCTTTTCGATGACCTGATCCGTCAGTTCCGCCGTGTTTTTCTTCAACTCGTCCCGCCGCGTGCGCTCGTTTTCGCGGTCGGTCACGTCGCGCATGATGCTGATCAAAATCTTGTACCGGCGGTCGTAGAGGATCGATTCCTCGACATACAGCCCGTACTCCGCCACATAGTGGCACTTGCCGGTGATCGAGAGGCCGCTCGACACCACCTTCAGGTAGTCCGTCGGGTCGAGCAGCCGGACGACCGGGGCGCCCACGATGTCGCCCGCGCACGACAGCTTGAACAGCTTCACCGCCGACTGGTTGATCTGCTTGACGTTCAGATCCTCGTCCATGACGAGTATCGCGTTCGGCGTGTTCTGGATGATCTTGTCGGAGAAGGACTCGGCCTTTTCCTTCAGATAGGGCATGCACATCTCGATCTCGGCCTTGCCCAGGCACACGGCGACGGCCTTGTCTCGGCAGGTGGGATAGCCGCAGCAGCCGCAGTTGAGCATCTTGTCGGGCGTGGTCTTCCCCATGCGATTGAGCACGTCCTGAACGGCCTCGCCGCCGGGCATCACGCGCCTGCGCCCGCCGGGGACGTGGCGCGCCGACAGGTCGTCCGCCGCCGCTGCGCCGAAGCGATCCTCGCCGGAACGGCGCTCGACCCGCACCGCGCCGAGCATCCGCCTGTTGCCGTGCTCGCGCAGCACCGGGCCGTTGATGCAGCTTCCCTCGCAGGCGAACATCTCGATGAACACGTGCGCGCTCGCGTCGTTGCGCAGCTCCTCGAGCACGGTTTTCGCGCTCGCCATGCCGTCCACCGCGATGCGCGCGCAGGGGATCTCCGGATCGAGCGTCCTGAGGATGCCCCCGGCGGTCGGGTAGCGGCGCGCGGCGGGCTTTATGCCCGTATTTCGCTCCTGTTGAATCGGCGCGACGCCCTCGTCATTGAGCCACGCGGAGAGCTCTTCAAACGTCAGGCACGCGTCGACGCTTTCGGCCCCGTCCGCCTCGCGCTTCTTGGCGATGCAGGGCCCGATGAACACGCAGAACGCGCCCGGATCGCGCGCCTTGATCGCGTCGCAGTGCGCGCGCATCGGCGACTTGACCGGGAGCAGCAGGTCGATGAGATCCGGGTAGTACGTCCTGATCAGTTCGTTGATCGCCGGACAGCAGCTCGAGATCATCGCGCCGCGCGCGCTTCGCATGAACGGCTCGTAGGCCCGCGAGACGAGCTCCGCGCCGACGGCGGTCTCCTCCGCGTCCGCGAAGCCGAGCCTTTGCAGTGCCTCGCGCACGTCCTCGATGGTCTCCGCGTCGAGCGCGGCGGGGAACGACGGCGCGACGCTCGCTACGACGCGCCTGCCCGCGCGGATGGCGTCGCGCACGGCGGGCACGTCCTCGCGGATGTGCTTGGCGTGCTGCGGGCAGGCGACATAGCAGTTGCCGCACAGCACGCATTCCTCGGCGAGGATATTGGCCTGGCCGTTCGCAAAGCCGATGGCCTTGACCGGACAGGCGCGGATGCAGGCGTAGCAGTCCTTGCACTTCGCCTCGTTGAGCTTCAAGTATTCGCTGTTCATGGGATTACCGCCTTTCGGAGTGTGCGGATCAGACCCGCTTCAGCACTTCGCTCTCGAAGAAGGCCCCGACGTCGTCCGGCTTGAGCGAAAACTTCCGGCCGTCCACGGTCAGGCAGACGCCGTTTTGGCAGCCGCCCATGCAGAAGCGCCCGGAGAGCTCGACGTCGCCCTCGAGCCCGTGCTCCCGCACGAGCGCCTGCATGCCCTCGACGATCAGGCGCGAGCCCTTCAGGTGGCAGGAACTGCCGATGCAGATGGTGATTTTCATGTGCCGTCCCCCCTGTACGCGCGTCGGTCGCGCCGCTTTTCGACAAAGCAGGCGCGCCCGTGGTCAATACCATTGTACCACGGGCGCGCGCATATGGGCCATATGAATGTGGCATAGAGTCATGCCCTTCGGGATATGACGCCCAATCGGGTGGCATATTTACCATATTGGCGCCGGTATTCCACCCGATCCGGCGCGGAGTGGGCGCTCGGGCTGCCGCACGCATCCGTTGACGTATTCTTCCATCCGTGATATAATCGGTTAGCATAGTGTAGAGCTCCGTTGAAAGGAACACCGACATGAACTTCAAAAAGATTTCGTTCGCGTGCCTCTGTTTTTTTATGCTCCTTATGGCTTGCGCCCAGACGGTCGCGGCAAAGGCCGCTGACACGGTGAGCGTCGACGGTGTTCAATACTCGGCGGCAGTCAACCAGTCGGGCAGCGGCTGGTCGTGGAATGCCCAGGACAAGAAGCTGACGCTGAGCGGCTATGACGGCGGCAGGATCTCCGGGGGAGTGGCTCCCTTCAACGTAGAAATCGCAGCCGGCTCGACCAACAGGATCACGGTGCCCGACGGCAAGGCGCTTTCGGCTTCCGGCACATTCAACCTGACCGGCACGGGTTCGCTGACAATCGGCGTTGCGGACAGCGCGACGCAAAAGGCGGATTATGGCGTCTTTACGAGCTATTACCTGACCATCAACGGCCCCACGCTGAACATATCGAACTGCGACATCGGTGTGTACGGCTATTACACGTGCAAGCTGACAAACGCCGCGCTCACCTGCTCGAACGTGACCGAGGCGATCTACACCAGCAGCAGCAGCGGGATGGTTTTCAACGGCGGCTCCGTGACCATTGACGGGGCCGAAAAGGCCCTCCACGCATGGGAGGGCTTCGATGTCACGGGCACTTCCTTCCACATCAAAAACGCCGCGGTCGCGTTCTCGTCGGTGCATTCCTCCTCGGATTATGTCTCCACGTCCATGACGCTGCGGAATGCAAACGTGACGATCGAGAATTGCACCAAAGGCTTCGAAATTATCTCCGGCTACTACGTTACGGACATATTTACCGCAACCGGCTCCGATATCACCATCCGCAACGTCAGCTCCTATGGAATACGCTCCAACAGCGCCAACCTGTCGGGCGTAAAGCTCCGGGTTACCGGCAGCGGAGGGGGGATCGGCGTCGCACGGAAGCTGATCATCGCCGGCGGCTGCGATCTCTATGTGCGTTCCACGGACCACGCGATTTATGCGGCCTCCATCACCATATCGAACACGGATAAGCTCGACCTGGCCAGCGGGACGGCCCCGCTGCAAGGGCCCGCCGAGCTGAACGGCAAATCAATCACCTACACGGGCAACCGGATTCTCATTGAGAACGGAGCGATCGTTGAGCAGGGCGATCAGATGGTCAACCTGCGCGTGGGCGACGTCATGATCGAAGCGGACGCGCTGGAATCGCCCGCCGGCGGCGCGGGCTGGACCTGGAGCGGCGCAGGCCGGGAGCTGACGCTGAACGGCTACAACGGCGGAGCCATTTCTGCCGCCGGCGGAACGATGACCGTGACCGTGTCCAATGACAGCACCATCACGGGCACGTTGAAGCT
>JAAYZL010000173.1 GCA_012514855.1 Clostridiales bacterium | reverse complement strand
CCGGCGGCGGCGCGATCGTCGGCGTGTCGGTGGCGCTGGCCTCGATCAACGTGTTCTCGACCGTCGCGGCGGCGCTCGAGGGCGACGTGACGAAGGCGAGCCTGCTCAGCGTCTCGGCGACCTGCGAGTACCCGGACGTGCTCGCGGCGACGCTGGCGGCGTCCGTCGGCGGGGTCGCGGTGGGCGCGTCGGTCGCGGCGACGGTTTTCGACGCGGCGGTGGAAGCCTCCGTCCGCGGAAACGCCGCCATCTCGCAGACTCCGGAAGTCAGGGTGTCCTCGAAGTTCGTCGCCGACCCGGTCGCGGGCGCAGGCGCGTTCGCGGCGGGCGGCGCCTCGGTGAACGGCGCGATCGCGCTCGCCATTAACCTCACGCGCGTCGACACGTACATCGGCCGCGGCGCGACCGTCAACCGCCACAACAGCAACGGCGTCACCGCGGGCGCGGAGGTGGATGCCTCGTCCCGCGCGTACGTGCTGAGCGTCGCGGTGTCCATCGGCGGCGCCGCCGTCGGGCTCACGGCGGCGGTCTCGGTCGTCCGGCCCACCGTGCTCACCTACATAGGCTCCACGCCGTCCGGCCACACCGAAAACCCGGGCGCGAACGGCTCGGGCGGCAGCGTGAAGGCCGGCTCCGTCAGGGTCGAGAACAAGGTGAGCACCTTGTCCCGGGCGCTGATCGCCGCGTTCTCCGCGGGCGGCATATCGGTCAACGGAAGCGCGCTGCTCGCGTTCAACATGACCGACGCGGCCGCCTCGCTGACCCGCGCGAACGTCCAGGTCGACCGCCTCGACATCAACGCGTACATGAACGCCGCCGCGCGCTCGCTCGTGCTGGCCGGAACGGTCGGCGGCGCGGCGATCGGCGTGACGGTCAGCTACGCGGGCCTCACCGCGTCGAACGTCGCCGAGATCGACAACAGCGCGGTGACGGCGGCGAACACCGTAAACGTCGGCGCGGGCAAGGAGATGCAGTGCGCCTTCGCCGCCGAGGCGGTCGCCGTCGCGGGCAATATCGGCCTGGTCAGCGCCGGACTGAACGCCGCGATCGCCGACAACAATGCCCAAAACATCGCCAGAATCGTCGGCGGCACCGTCGCGGCGACCGAAAAGCTCGAGGTGAACGCCTCCGGCTCGGCGACCGCGGAGGCCAAGGTCCGCGGCGTGTCGGTCGGCATCGGCATCAACGTGGCGGGCACGTTCGTGCTGTCGCTGCAGAGAATCCGGCAGAAGGCGCTGATCTCCGGCGGAACGGTCGAAGTAGGCTTCCTGGATGTCAAGTCCACCCTCAACAACGCGTCCGGCGAGACCTCGAAGGCGAAGATCGAGACCGGCAGCGGCGGCCTGGTCAGCGTCACGGCGAACATCGCGCTCGCCTACGGCCGCTCGAGCTCCGTGGCCTCCGTTCAGGCGCAGCTGCTGAACGCGACAAACGACATACTCGTCGGCAGCTACGGCTACCAGCAGGTGTCCGTCGACATCGCGAACCTCACCGACGCCTCCTACTACGGCGCGGCGGTGATGGTCGGCCTTGCCTTCGCGCAGGGCGAATTCGTCGCGGGCCTGACGGTTCCCAACGGCGCCGCGGAAAACGACGTGCGCGCGAAGAAGGTGACCGTCGAAGTCGTGTACAACGCCTCGGCAAAGAGCCTCGTCACGCCCTCCGCGGGCGGCGTCAGCGTCAACGCGGCCGGCGCGAAGGCGAACGTCGCGGTCGCGCTGGTGTCCGTCGCGGCGGCGGCCTTCGTCGACGGCGGCGGCACGCTCAGCGCGCAGGAGGCGACCGTGCAGGCGAAGGGGACCGCCTCGTCGCTCGCGGAGGTGCGCTCGCCGCAGTTCCAGGCGGGCGTCGCGACGATCGCCGTGAACGCGATGCTCTCGAGGCTCGCCGCGGTGCAGAAGGCGTACATACTGGGCGCGCGCATCACAGGCGCGGGCGCCGTAAAGGTCCTCTCCGAATTCAACAAGGACAAAACCTCGGGCGCGGTCGCGAAGCTGAACTCGAACGGCGGCTCGGCGTCGGTGGGCATTTTGGACATCCGCGCGAACATCGCGGTCGCGATCGCGGATTCCCAGAGCTTCGCGTTCGTCGCGGGCGCTCCGATCGGCGGGGGCACGCTGGAGGTCAAATCGGAGGCCTCGTCGATCGCGAACGCGAAGGTCAACACCGAGTCCTTCAGTGCGTCGTATCTGAGCGTCGGCATGAACGCGCTGTTCGCCTACGCGAACGGCAAGTTCGCGGCCTATGTCGCGACCGCCGGCGCCGAGATGACCCCGGCCGGCGCGACCGTCTCCAATATCCACACGGCGAAGGCCGAGGCCGACACGGCGCAGGCCCCGCTGAGCGCCGCCTTCGACTACTACAGCGCGAAGATAAACCTGGCCGTGGCGCTGACCGGCGTCAACGCGGAGGCGGCCCTCCTGGGCGAGGCGTCCCCGCTGATCGATCTGGGCCT
>JAAYZL010000172.1 GCA_012514855.1 Clostridiales bacterium | reverse complement strand
TTTCTCGGGCCGAACGGCGCGGGAAAATCGACGACGATCGACGTGCTCTGCACGATTCTGAAGCCGGACGCGGGGGAGGTCGCGCTCGACGGCCACCGGCTCGGGAGGGACGACGCCGCGATCCGCGCCACGATCGGCGTCGTGTTTCAGGATCACCTGCTCGACCCGCTTTTGACGGTCGAGGAGAACATGCGCGCGCGCGGCGGGTTCTACAAAAAATCGCGCGCGGAACTTTCCGAGGCGGTTCGCTGGGCCTCGCGCGCGGCGGACGTCGGGGATTTCCTGAAGCGGCCGTACGGCAAGCTCTCCGGCGGGCAGCGGCGCAGGGCGGACATCGCGCGCGCGCTGATCAACACGCCGAAGCTGCTGTTTCTCGACGAGCCGACGACCGGCCTCGACCCGCAGACGCGCAAGAGCGTGTGGGACAGCGTCCGGGCGCTGCAGCGGGACACCGGGCTCACGGTGTTTCTGACGACGCACTACATGGAGGAGGCGGCGGAGGCGGACTACGTCGTCGTCATCGACGGCGGACGGATCGCCGCGAAGGGCACGCCGACGCAGTTGCGCGCGCAGTACGCGAGCGACCGGCTGAAGCTGCTCCCGTCGGACGAGGAGGGGCTTGTCCGCAAGCTCAGGGAGTTGAGGGTGCAGTTTGAGCGCGTCTCGGATCAACTTGTCGTAAGGATCGGCTCGACGATGGACGCGCTGCCGCTGCTCGGGGCGGCGGAGCCGTTCATCTCCGGCTTCGAGGTGCTCGCGGGCACGATGGACGACGCCTTCATCGGCATCACCGGAAGGGAGATTCGGCCATGAAATCGCTGGTGTTGCGCAATCTGAAGGTGTTTTTTAGGGACAGGGCCTCGGTGTTCTTCTCGCTCCTGTCGGTATTGATCATACTCGCGCTGTACGTGCTGTTCCTGGGCGACGTGTGGACGTCGAACCTTCCGAAGGTGATCGGCGCGAAGGCGTTGACGGATAGCTGGATCATGGCGGGACTGCTCGCGGTGATGTCGGTCACGACGGTGATGGGCGCGTTCGGCACGATGGTCGACGACCGCGCGCACAAGATCGTCAAGGACTTCCACGCCTCTCCGATCGGCAAGGGCAGGATCGCGGGCGGGTACGTGCTGTCGTCGTTCGCGGTCGGCGCGATCATGACGCTCATCGCGCTCGCGCTCTCGCAGGCGTACATCGCCCTCCGCGGCGGCGCGCTGCTGCCGGTTTCAAAGATGGTCGAGGTCGTCGGGCTGATTTTGCTCTCGGCGCTCTCGAACACCGCGATGATCTCGCTTCTGATCTCGTTTTTCAAGAGCCAGAACGCGTTCGGCACCGCGGCCAGCATACTCGGCACGTTGATCGGCTTCCTGACGGGCATCTACATGCCGATCGGCATGCTGCCGGAGGCGGTGCAGTGGTTCATAAAAATCTTCCCCGTCTCGCACGCGGCGCTGCTGATCCGCCGGGTGATGACGGAGGCGCCGCTCGAAAAAGTGTTCCGGGGCGCTCCGGCGGCGGCCGCGCAGGGGTTCCGGGAGGCGATGGGCATCGACTTCCGGTTCGGCGGGCGGATTTTGCCGGGCTATGTCAGCGTATTGATCCTCGCGGGCGCGGCGCTTCTGTTCTACGCGCTCTCGATCCTGCGCTTTTCGAGGAAGGGGAGGTCGTAGTCACTTCTGCGCCTTGGCCTGGCGGGACGCGAGCATTTGGGTGATCAGCCGCGCGATGGCGTAGAGCGCGATGTAGATCGGGAACGAGTACACGTACTTCCACGAGATCAGCTTGTACATGCCGATCCAGACCGCGAACGGCTCGCAGGCAAAGGACATGAACGCGCTCGCGAGCGTGCACGCGATGAGAAACGGCTTCCACTTCGCGAACCGCTGGTAGAGCAGCATGCCGACGACCGGCACGATGACGTAGTCCACAGGAAACAGAAGCCCATTCATCGGCAGCACGTGAACCGGGTATTCCCACAGCACGTAGTCGGAGCCGAAGACGTCGAGGAAGGAGGCGGCGACGTTGATCAGCAGCCCGAACACGCAGATCTCGAGCAGCCGCTTTTTGTCCGCCAGCTTCCACCAGAAGATGAGGGGGAGGACGAACAGCGCGACGACGACCCACCACGTCAAGCTGAACACCTCTTGTTCGAAATAATGCCGGAGAAACAGATCCAGCCCCTCGCCTTTGAGCCGTATGAGTTCCTCCAGCAGCGGGTCATGACCGCCCATGTTCCACCCCCTCCTCTACGCGCCGCCGTCGAGGCTGAGCCTGCTGACGCCCAGCGCCCCGTTTTTCCACAGCATGTCCCTGACCGCGTCGAGCTGCGCGTCCGTGCACGCGACCATGAGCACGACCTCCGGCAGCTCCGCGCGCAGCTTTTCCCTGCGCTTGCGCGAGACGAGCAGTTTGATCAGGACGCCCACCCCGAAGCCGACGCCCGTGCCGATCAGCGCCCAAAGGATCGGCCCCCAGCGGAGCGCGAAGCCGTAGATGATGCCGAACAGCGAGCACAGCGCGGCCGAAATGATCGGGAAGTCGAGCGTGCTCCGGCCGTCCGACGCATGCGTCCGGTCAAACAGCAGCCGATCCTCGCCTTGCTTGTCGAGCGGTACGGCGAGTATGTCCTTCTTGGGGATGCCGCGCATTTGCAGCTCCGTGATCGCGGACTCGAGCCCGATCGAGTGCTCGAAATTCGATACGACGTACATGCGTGTTCGCTCCTGTCCGGGTCGGAAGGGCATCGGGAAGCGGACGTCCTGGTACTCCCGCTTCAGGAACTTCGACTGTTCCCATTCATAGAGCTTGTTGCTCTCGACGGTGTTCGTGTACGCGTCGTAGATGGAGAAGAACAGTATCGACGGGATGTTCAGCATCCACTGCTTGTCGACCAGCTCCTTCGCGAGGTCGAACTGCCCGAGCGCCGTGTGGTACACGGCGGGCAGCGCCTTCGACATATAGACGACCACGACCCACAGGATCAGCAGGAAATACGCGACGACAATCCGGTGGATGATCAACTGGCCCGCGCCCGGGGTGATCGCCGACCAAATGACGGCCACCAGGGGCGAGCTCTTGTCGACGTAGTTGAAGCCGAACGGATGGATGACGAACGGCTGGATCTCCGCGTCCTCGCGCGCGGCGAGCACGAAGTGGTTGTTCATGTCGACCGTCGAGCGGTAGCTGTCCCAGATCGCGAACAGGTACGTCGGGATGTAGAGCATCAGCCAGCGCTTGTCCAGGACCGCCTTGGCCATCTCGAAATCGGCGGTGAACGTGTAGTAGATCGACAGGTTCAGGTGGGATTTCAGGTTGATGAGGACCTCCCACATGAACAGGATCATGCCGCTTACGTACTTCGAGAGCAGCAGGTGCCCGAGCCCCGGGAATATGGCCGACCACAGCGCGATGATCATCGGGCTCCTGAGGTGCATCTGCGTCGTGCCCAGTATGCTGACATATGCCCTTCTGCGCCGGGCGGGGCGGCTCGGCGGCTCGGATTGCTGCATCTGAAAATTCCCCGCTTTCGCGCAAATCCGGATGCGCTTAGTATGGCCGTGGAAAAATCCGCTATCCCCGCATTGACGCGGCGCCGCGGCGATGGTAAAATATTGCGGGGGAAGTGAGAGCATGCGCGAACGCAGGGAGGAGCGCCTTCGGCCGCGCGCCCGGCCGCGCCGGAGCATGGTGTGGAAATATGAAGGAATTTGAAGGAGGGCGACGGATGTCTGTCAACCGCGTGCGCGAATATCTGAAGGCGTGGGGATTGGACGGGAGGATACTGGAATTTCCGGTGTCGAGCGCGACGGTGGAGCTCGCGGCGGCGGCGGCCAAGGTGGAGCCGCCGCGCATCGCGAAGACGCTGTCGTTCAAGTCGGACGACGGGTGCGTGCTGGTCGTCGCCGCCGGGGACGCGCGCATCGACAACGCGAAGTACAAGGAGTGCTTCCAGAGGAAGGCGCGGATGCTCGCGCCGGACGAGGCGATTGCTTTGACCGGCCACGCGGTCGGCGGCGTGTGCCCGTTCGCGCTGCCGGAGGGCGTGCGGGTCTGTTTGGATCGGTCGCTTCGGCGCTTTGAAACGGTGTTCCCCGCCGCGGGGAGCGCGGCGAGCGCGGTGGAATTGAGCTGCGAGGAGCTCGAACAGTGCACGCGGGGGGAATGGGTCGACGTGTGCAAAATCGCCGAGCGGTAATACTACCGGTTCAAGAGCCGCGCGGCCAATGTTCTGCGCACCTTCATCGCGCCCTTCGGGCAGAACTCCTGACAGCAGAAGCAGCGGATGCACTTCGAGCGGTCGATCGCGGGGAACTTGCCGCGCATCGCAATCGCGCACGGCGGGCAGATTTCCGCGCACTTCGCGCAGCCGACGCACGATTTGCGGTCGAGCGCGGGGACGGATCGGAGCGCGCGCTTCATGACCTTTCCGGCGAGCGTGCCGAGCGGTCCGCCGAACGGATGCGCGAACTCGACCGAGTGGCGCGCCGAGATGTTCTTGTAGTCCGGCACCTGAAACAATTCGCCCGCGACCTTGAGCGCCTCCGCGCGGTCGGGGATATAATTGCGCTCCCGCGCGACCGCGAGCGTGGGCACGTCCCCGGTTCCGAGGCCGATCAGGTGCGCCGCGCAGAGGTCGAGCGCGTGCGGGTTTTCGGCGGCCAGAATCGCGCCGATGAAGCGCGGCGCGCCCGCGGTCGGGCCGTTTCCCTCCATGCCGACGACCGCGTCCGCGATCGACAGCCGGGGCTTCACGTAGTCGCACAGGTCGACGATCGCGCGCGCAAAGTCCATCGGGTCGGCGTACCGGAAGTGGTACTCGGGCTTCAGCGTGCCGGGAATCGCGCCGAACAGGTTTTTGACGGCCCCGCTCATGCCCATCATGCCGTGCGTCTTGAGCTTGCAGACGTCGATGACCGCGTCCGCCCAGTCGAGCCACGCGGTGTACTGGAATCGCTTGAGCACTTTCGCCGCGGGGAATTCGGCCTCGCGCTGCGAAAAATCCTGGTTGAGCCGCGCGCCGTTTTTTTCGACCGGCTTCATGCCCGAGGCCCGGTAGACGCGGTTGACGTGCAGCGCCGTGTAGAGCCCTCCGGGACTGTCTCCGACTCTGACCTCCGCGCCGCGCGCGAGGAGCATCTCCGAAAGCGCCGATACGACCGCCGGGTGCGTCGTCGCGGCGGCCTCCGGCTTCGCGCCCAGCACGAGGTTGACCTTCAGCGCCACCTTCATCCCGGGCGCGACCCAATTCAGCCTCCCCGCGAGCGCCTCCGAAAGCGCCGGCGCGACCCCGGAATAGTCCCGGCAGCGCGCGATCGCCACGTCCGCCATGCGTGCCTCCTTGCAATTTTTTCGACAATGCCAAAGAATCCGCCCCGGACCGGGGCGGATTCCAAATGTTGTCCGTCGGATTACTTGATCTCGATGGTCGCGCCGACCTCGG
>JAAYZL010000171.1 GCA_012514855.1 Clostridiales bacterium | reverse complement strand
GAGCTCGTCGCGGGGCTCGGCGTCGGCGCGGGAACCAAAGTCGGTTCTGGGCTTATTGTCGGTTCAAGCTCCGGCGTCGATTCCAGTTCCGGCTGAAGCGGCGCGAACCGCATGGCGCCGTTGGCCGGGCTGTAGTTTTGCAGCGCTGTCACCAGTTCCCAAGCCGCCGCAAGATCATCCGCCATCTCAACGACTTTTAAGTCGACAGCCTGCTCTTCTGCGACGACCTCCAAATACTTCGCGCGCGCGGACAACGCGTTGTTCTTGAGCGCCTCAAAGCTGGCTACCGGGTCCTTATGCCATTGCGCGGCATGGATGTAGTCGTTGTAGGCGCTGACAGCCAGATTCTTGTTTGTTTCGATGCCCTTTGCTTCCATCGCGCTGGCGATGGCGTACATTTGCTGGCGGTAGTTTGACCATTCTGTCCGCCACGCATCTATTTCCGCCATTGTTTCGCTTCGCAGCATCGCGAACACAGGGTCCTTCATCCAGTCGGGTTTCTCCCAGGAAAATGCGTTGACAGTCTCATAAGCTTTCTGAAAAGACCCGTTTCCCCACAGCATATCGCCGACGGGCCCATTGGCCTTATTGCGCACCGCCGAGAAGATAGGCTTGCTTTTTTCGTGGGCGTTTATGGCCATCTGCAAATAATCCTCTGCGTCCAACGGGGCTTCCGTGGGCGCAGTGTATACAAGCGTCACCGTACCGGCGAGCGAGATGCTCTTCTGGTAGATCGCTTGAGCGGCTCCGGCGGCCAGAGAGAGAACCAGCACAAAGACCAGCAGAAGGGCGCGCGCGTTTCGGGTATTCATTCTCTGCGCTCCTCCTCTAATCTGCAGTCGCCTGCGTCGCCGTCGCGGTGACGGACAGGAACAGTGCGAAGCTTCGTGACTGCGGATATTGGGATTTGAGTTGATCCGGGGTAGCGCTCCAGGAGACGACGATCGGAACCGTCCGCGTTGCGCCGCTCATGTTTTCGTACACAGCCGCCGCGGTGCCCGTGCCGGCGGAGCCGACCGGGGCTCCATCGACCCGCACCGACAGACCGGGAGGCAGGTCGGACCCGGAGGCGGTGATGTCGAGCGCGACGTCCATCGCCACTTCGGTTCCGGACGTGTCGACGACTATATTGTACGTCGTGCTCTCGCCCGGCGACAGTTCACGCATGCCGAGCGTCTGCGTTTCCTCCCCGCTTCCGTTGACCACAAACGCCATCCGCGCGGCGGAGATGCCGCCGTTTAACTGTATGGTCGCGTTGTAGGCCGCCAGCGTCCCCACGGAAAGCACCGCGACAACCGACGCGGACAGCAACACGAGCCAGAACTTCTTGAGCCTACCCACGCAATCGTCTCCCTGTTTCGCTATTTGAACAGGCGTGCGCCCGTATTACACATCAAGGGTGGAAGTTTCGCAACCTCCACCCGATGGGCAAAGCCTATGGATTCAGCTCTGCCACCCGCTGCTTGTTCACGGCTACACAGTGGGCTTAACGAACGCTACGTCAACCGGATCTATGGTTCCGTGCACGTTTTCTTCATTAAGCGAGGTGCCGTTGACAGTAATCTTGAGTGTCGCGGTCTTGCCTAACAAACCGGTATCCCTGACGTTTGCTGCCGTCGCATCCGAATAGGGCCACATGACATCCACGAAGAAATGGAATTCCCCCGTGTTAGCCAGCTTCTTATTGAACGAATCAGCGTACTCGTTCTCCCCGTCGTGGACAGACATCACTACGGCTCCTCCGGTTTTCAGATCACCACTAAGGACTGCATCCACCATAAAGTCGGCAGAAACTTCCGACTTATTCTTAATATTGACCTTATAGGTGATTTTATCACCAGGTGCAATCTTAAGAGATTCCGAAAAGCTCTTGCTGCCATTTGCGGTGAAGTTGAATTCCTTCGTGTTGACGTCGGTGCCAGTGATAGACAGCGTCTGGTTGTAGGCGGCCAGGGTACCTGCGGTCAGGGAAGTGACGACGGCCAAGATCAGGACAGCGGTGAGAAGGAACTTCTTCATTGTACAACCCTCCTATAAAATTCATGGACTCAGCTCATACAGACCGCCTCTTGATCGGCAGACCCGTACTTGACACGCCATGGAGGTGAAGGGGGTCGCAGAAGAAGAAAGCGACCCGATCGGATGGTAGCTGGCTGTCATGCGCCCGAAGGCGTTTAGACCCTGTAGTTTTGCGTCCCGCACTTTCGTGCGGTTTGCCATGAGCATCTTATAAGTGGCAACTGGCTGCCCTGCGTCCCTGGACTCCCAGGTCGTTTAGGCCCTTTAGCTTTGCGTCCCCGCCTTTCGCCGGGTTTGCAATGAGCACCTTATGAGAAGAGTTCCTTTCTCGACGTTATTATATATTTACCAAGATATGGTTGTCAATAGGCTTCGACGGCATTTGAGCGTTGTTACAAAAAATTCACATTCTTCACGCATTACAGCGGGTTAGTATGTAACAAATACAATTGCCAGGCACTGTTGCCCTTGCGCGGCATGCCGCCCGGCCTCCCGGATTCTCATTCGCTTTTCCCTGTCTATTCGACATCCGCCCGCGTTTCCCTTTTGGTTTTTGGTTCGCCAATACAAAATTTCGCGCAGCCCCGGAAGGTTGAGCGACTTTGTCGACACGCTGGGATGCCCCGGCCGCCGCATCAGCGTCCGGGGCATCTTCACTCGGGCATTGGAATCGCCGATTACCTGACCGCGTCGCCCTCGTCGAACACGTCGCCGCACTCCGGACAGAACTTCGGGGGCGCAATTCCGTCCTTCGGTTCCCAGCCGCACTTGTCGCAGCGGTAAGCCTTCGCGCCCGCGGGCCGCTTCGCGCCGCATTCCTCGCAGAACTTGCCCCTGTTGACCGCGCTGCATATTTCGCACGTCCAGCCGTCCTCGGGCTTCTTCGCGCCGCACTCCATGCAGAATTTTCCGGTGTTTTTGCGGCCGCAACCGCACGTCCATCCGCCCGGCACATCGGTTTGCGCGGGCTGTGCTTGCTGTTGGCCCATGTTGAACAGCGCCTGCGCGCTCGCGCCGCCCGTTCCCTGCGCGGCGTTCATGCCCATGAACCCCATGAACGCGCCGCCCTCGTTCTTTGCGGCGTCCTGCATCGCCTGCGCCTGCGCGCCGACCAAGTGCGCCGCGGCCATGTTCGGGTTGCGGAGCGTCGCGTTTCGCTGCAGCTCCTTGATCATCTGTTCGTCCTCCGGGGACGCGGTCACGGAGCTCACGCCGAAGGACACGATCGCGAGGCCGCGAAGCCCCGCCCACTTGTCGGAGAGCGCGTCGTTCAGCGCCTTCGCGATCTCCGCCGTATGGCCGGGGAGCGCGCTGTAGCGGATGCCCATCTCGGAGATGCGCGCGAACGCGGGCTGCAGCGCGGTAAGCAGCTCGGTCTTGAGCTGCGCGTCGATCTGTTCGCGGGTGTACGCGTCCTCGACGTTTCCGGAGACGTTCGCGTAGAACAGCACCGGATTGACGATCTTGTACGAATACTCGCCGAAGCAGCGGATCGAGATGTCGACGTCGAGCCCGACGTTCTGGTCGACGACGCGGAACGGGACGGGGTTCGGCGTGCCGTACTTGTTGCCCGGGATCTCCTTCGTGTTGATGTAGTAGACGCGCTGATCCTTGGGCGCCTGCCCGCCGAACGCGAAGCGCTGGCCGATCGTCGAGAGCGCCGCCATGATGTTTTCGCGGTTCAGCCCGCCGTAGAAGATGCTCGGCTCGGTCGAGCTGTCGTAGACGAACTCTCCCGGCTCGGCGCAGACCTCGGCGATCTTGCCCTGGTCGACGATCAGCATGCACTGGCCCTCGTTGACCGCGACGATCGAACCGTTCGAGATCACGTTGTCCTCCGCGTTGCGGCTACCGCCGAAGCGCCGGTTCATGCGCTTCGTCGCTTTGACCGACAATACGTCCGCGTCCAGCGCCTCCGCGTGAAAGTAGTCCCGCCACTGATCCGAAAGCGCCCCGGAAAGCGCGCCGATTCCCGCTCTCAAAAGTCCCATATGCAACCGTTCCTTTCGTCAGTGTTCCGCAATGGGCGGAGCACTAGTATTTTCCGCCGCCGCCGCCGTGCGTGCGGCCGCTGGAGGACGTGAACGTCGTGCTCCCGCCCCGCGAGCCGGAGGAGGAGCTTTCCTTCGGCCTGCGCACGCGCGTGCGCGTCCGGTAGAGGAAGTAGTCCCCGGAGCGCGACACCGAGATCGCCCCGCCGCTGACGTACCGGTCCGCGTCGTACGCGGGCCGTGCGGTCTTCATGCCGCGGCTCAGGATGAAGAGCGCGATGCCCGCAATCGCGGCGGAGATGAGCGCGACGACGGGGAGCGCGCCGACAAGCCGCTCGATGGGCGACCGGAGCCGGAGCGGCCGGTTCACGTCGTAGGGCGCTCCGCTCTCGTACCCGCGGAGGATGATGTCCGCGCCGTGCAGGAACCGCGTAAATCCGCCCGCGTAGTCGTCGCGCTTGAGGTAGCCGAGGAAGTCCTCGGAGAGGACGTCGATTCCGTAGTCCGTAAAGGCCTGGATTCCCCTGCCGGTGGTTAAAATCCACCAGTCGCGCTCGGCCGTCGCCAGCAGCAGCATCACGCCGTCGTGCCGCGCGCCGCGCCCGTAGCCCTTTTCATCGTAGTAGTCCGCCGCGTAGTCGCGCGCCGACTTTACGCCGAGGCTCCGGGTCGTCACGATGACGACGTCCATGCCGTATTCGTCGGAGAGATTTTGCGCGGCGGCGGAGAGGCTCCCGACCTCCGCGCTTGACAAGAGGTCCGCGCCGTCGACGACGAGCGGGAGGCCCTCCGCGAGCGCCGGAAGCGCCAGCGCGAGAAGAACGAGCGACAGTATGAGCGCGCGCTTCATGCTACATCACCCCCATCAGGATGAGCGCGAAGGCCGCGGCGGTCAGGGCGGCGAGCGCGCCGCCGAAGATTCCCAACCCCCACTTGAGCGCCAGGCCGCCGTCGACCGGCAGGTTTCCGACGATCCTGCCCGTCTGCCCGTTCATCGCGAACGTGTACGTCTCGCCCTTCCACTTCGTGTTGAGCATCCAGACCGGCATCAGCACGTTTCGCACGCTGCCGTCGCCGATGCGCACGCTCGCCGACTCCATCGAGACCGACGTATAGCCGCTGACGGTTTCGGTGAGCGAGTCGATCACGCTCCGGCGGATGCGCTCGTCCGCGCGGGGCTTCGCGCCCTCGGCGGTGACGTCGTAGCGCTCCGCCTGGTATCCCGGCAGGTACGCGGCGCTGAACGCGACCTCCCTCGCGTGGTCGAACGGCTCGATCGAGTCCATCAGATTGTCGTCGAACTTCGTGGAGCCGTCGACCGGCACGCCCGCGAACTGAACGTCGCCGCCGCGCCGGACGAGGAAGTGGTCGATCTCGGTCACGATGTAGTCGCCCTCGTTGTGCGCATGGCTCCGCGTCGCGCGGTAGGCGATGTCCGCGTCCGCCTCGCAGTCGAACATCCAGAACGGCACGTACACGCCGGTGATCTTCTCGACGCGGCCCTCGCGCGAAAACAGCTTCGGAAGCAGCCGCTTGCCGGAGATCAACTGCCTGTAGGCGGCCTTCGCGTCCTCCTTCGTCCTGACAAACGGCAGGATCGCGTCGGGGCGGAAATCCCCGGTAAGCTGCGCGGGCAGTATCGACGGATTGCCGCAGTAGACGCACTCGGTCGCGGCGGTCGTATCGTCCGCGACGATGGTCGCGCCGCAGGAAGGGCAGGAGTAGCCGTTCAGATGCTCCCGCTCGGCCTCGGACCACGCCCGGTTCCCCTCGACCTTCCAGTTCGATTCGGACTCCCTCTTGGCCTGGCGGATCGCCTCGTCCGCCTCGCGCATCGCCTCGGGCGCGAATTCCGTCCCGCAGGAGGCGCAGGT
>JAAYZL010000170.1 GCA_012514855.1 Clostridiales bacterium | reverse complement strand
TCGTACATCGTCGCGTCGCGCATGCCGTCCGCGACGATCAGCGGCCCCGCAACCTTTACAATCGTTCCCTGTCGCATCGGCCTTACCTCTCCCTTTCGTCAAACAGTATGTCCGCGCCGACCGCCTTCTCGACGTTCTTGCGCACCGCGGCCATGCCCAGCCCCAGCGCGCCCCCGGCGCCGGGGATCGGGATGATGGCGGGCGTCGGCGAGGTCTTGTAGCGCGATATGGTCTCCTCGATCTGGCTCGCCTCGCGCTCGGTGATGAAGATCACCGCCGCGCCCGATTCCGCGAGCTCGTGGACGGCGCGGGCCGCTTCGGAGGGCGTCGCGACAGGGACGACCTCGAGCCCCAGCGCCTTGAACGCCAGCACGGCCTCCTTCGGGCCGACCGCTGCGATTTTCGCCATAGCTGCCTCCTTGTGCGTCATGCGTAGGTCTCGCGAAGCCGCGAAGCGAGCTGCTCCTCCGCGGCGCCGACCGCCTTCGCCGCGGCGATCAGCCGGACCGCGGCGGCCTCCCGCTCGCGCGCGAGCAGATAGCCGACGATCGGGAGCATGCCCAATATGTCGTAGCGGCCGGGGCGGATCAGCGAGAGGACATGGTCGTCGAGCCGCTTTTCGACGGCCGCGAGCCCTTGTCCGCGCTCGACGTCCGCCATGCCCATCGAAAGCGCGCGGAAAAACGCCGCGCCGACGTGCTTTTCGAGCCCGGAAACCGCGTGCGCGTCCCCGGCAAGCTCCGAGAGCAACTCCCCGGGCACGTTTCCGCCCGGCACGAGCACCTCGTCGAGCAGCGGCGCGCCCCAGCCCATCTTCTGGATTCTGAGCGCCGAGAGGATGTTGGCCGCGTCCGCCCTCGACTGAAAATACTTTTCGATCGCCGGGTCGAGATTTTTGACCTTCTTCAGCCTCTCCGCGCTCGTCGAAAACAGCAGCCGGTCGAGCCGCGCGTCGACGAACAGCGGGTCCGGCCCGGCCGCGACGCGCGCCTCGATCTCGGAAAGCGCGCCCCGGTATTCCTCGGGAAGCGCGGAATAGTCCGCCTCCTGGACGGCGTGGCGCAGGATTTCCCGGTCGATCAGCCCGTTCGCGGAGAGCGGGACGTCCGAAGCGCCGAGCATCCTCGCCTTCAGAAGTATTTTCAGGTTCAGGATGTCGTAGCGCGCGAAAAAGCAGTCGGTCACATTCGGCTCCGGCGTGATCTCCCGGATCAGCCGGCACGCCTCCTGCACCTGCTTGTCGGCGAGCCGCTCGACGCCCGCCTTGTCCTCGGCCTCTCCCCAGCCGAGCTCCGCGAGCACGCGCGCGAGCTCCTGCACGCTCCCGGCCGACAAAAGCCTCTCGACCGTCTGGCGGGTAAACAGCGACCGCGACAGCGCGCGCACGCGCCCGATGGCGTAGGGCTGGCTTATCTGCGGCATGCGTTCTCCCCCCTTCTCATCCGAACAGCGCCTGGGCGACCTCCGCCTCGAGCGCGGGCCGCACTTCGTTGAGCGCCGCGGCATAGCTCAGGTTGACCTCCATGCCCGGTCGGCGCAGCAGCGCGCCGCCGCCGAGATCGCAGGTGTCGCTTGAAAGACTTATCGGGCTTTTGAGCCGTTTGTTGACCCGGTCGACGAAGCTCTGATCGAACACGCCCTTGTCCGCCTGGTCGACGACGAGCTCCTCGCCGTCCTCGGAGGCCCTGGCGATGCGCTTCTCCATGAACGCGCGGGCGTCCTCGTCGGGCATCGCGCGAAGCCTGCCGAGCGCGTCCCGGAACGCGAGGTCGATGACCTCGCGCTTCATCCGAAGCGCACTCTTCCTGCGCTCGAGCTCGGCCATCCTGAGCATCCGGTCGCGCATCTCGTCGCACTCCAGCCTGGCGGCCGCGACCGCCTGGCTGCGCTTTTCCTCGATCAGATCCTCATTCTTCTCGCGCAGCATCTCGGCGCGCGCGCGCGCGTCCTCGATCATCCTCGCGGCGTCGAGGCGCGCATCCTCGAGGATGCGGTTGTAAATGGCGTCCGCCTTCAAGGGAACACCTCCCTCAAATTCCGTTGACCATCAAAAACGATGCCAGCAGCGCGAGAACCGCGTACGTCTCGACCATGACCGTCATGACGATGCCCTGTCCGCCGGCCTCGCCGCGCTTGCCGAGCAGATAGATCGAGCTGACCGCGACGCGCGCCTGCGCGACGGCCGACAGATAGCCGACGATCGCGACCGGAAGGCAGGCGATGATCGTCTTGACGCCCTGCTCGATCGAAAGCGCGTCGCCGCCCATGATCGGGGTCTTCAGAAGCACGATGAAGCCGATCAGAAAGCCGTAGACGCCCTGCGTGCCCGGCAGAAGCTGCAGCACGAGGCCCTTGCCGAAGATTTCCGGGTTCTCGCTGACGACGCCGGAGAGCGCCTCGCCCGCCATGCCCACGCCCTTGGCCGAGCCTATGCCCGCCACAAGCACCGAGAGCATCGCGCCGAAAAGCGCAAGAATGACACCGAGGTTTTCCATCAACATGTTCGTTTCCTCCCGATTTTTTGTCGTTGTCGTCCGTATCAGGCGGCCCTGTCGAGGCCAAAGTCGACGTATTTTCCCTCCGTCCCGAGGGGGGTGAACGGCTTCCCGCCGTCCTCGAAGAACTTGCCGAAGAACTCGATGTACTGCAGGCGGCAGGTGTGCACGTACGCGCCAAGCACGTTGATCGCGATGTTGAACGTGTGGCCGACGAGGAGCACCACAATGCCCAGAATCGTCCCGACGACGCCCTTCATCAGCATCCCGGCGACGTTGTTCATGACCATCGCGATGACGCCGGTCGCGAGCCCCATGCCGAACAGCCGCGCGTAGGACAAGAGGTCCGAGATGTAGCCGCTGATGCCGTACAGCGCGTTGAAGCCGCCGGTGAACTTCGAAAACAGCTTCTTGCGCTTGCGCCCGGCGGTCAGGAAGATGCCCGCGGCGCCTATGATCGCGAGGATCTTGCCGATCTCGGGGTTTACGAACAGAAGCCCAAGCCCGCCGAACAGCACGAACCACAGCCCCTGATCGAGGAGCCCGTCGAGCACCTGCCCGCGCTTGAAGTTCATATACATCGCGACCCCGATGCCCGTCAATATCTGCACCGCGCCGAGGCCCAGGCACAATACCATCATCTTGATCGGCTCGCCCATCGGCGTGAACCCGATCAGCGGCTTCACGTCCTCGATGCCGAACCAGCCCCCGAGCAGCGCGCCCCAGACGATCGTCGAGATGCTTCCGGAGACGAGCACCGCGACGATCGCGCCCAAGCCGCCCTTGCCGCGGAGCTTTCGCGAAATGAGCGCGGCGAGCACCGCCATGATGACGCCGTAGGCCGCGTCGCCCATCATCAGCCCGAAAAAGCAGATGAAAAACGGAGCCATCACAAACGTCGGATCGATGCCGCGCGGGTTCGGCAGCGCGTACAGCTTGACGACGGACTCGAACGGCGTCAGGAACCTGCCGTTCCGAAGCAGCGTCGGAAAGTCCTCGTCCTCCGCGGGGTCGGAGAACTCGAGGTCGAAATCCGTTGCGCTGCGCTCGATCGCGCGCCGCACCTTTTCTTCGCAGTCCGCGGGCGTCCAGCCGGTCAGGAAGAACGCGCTTCCGGTCTCCGCGACCTTCGACGCGGCCTCGAGCTGCGACCGTTCGAGCGAAAGCGCGTCGCGGAACACCTTGACCTCGCTTGTCCGCTGGCCGAAGCGCTCGATCTCCCTGTGAAGCTGCGCGCGCACCTCCGAGAGCCGCTTTACGCGCCCCTCGAGCTGCTCGATCAGGGCCGCCGCCGTGCCGCGCGCGCCCGAAAAGGAGATTTCCATCGCGCCGGTCGAGCGCAGGAGGTCCAAGAGCGCCTCCGAATCCGAAAGATGTACCGCGATCAGCGCGTAGACGCCGTCGCGGTCGCGCGAGATTTCCTGCAGAACCGGCTCGACCGGGAGTTCCCGCACGCCCGCTTCGAGCGCCGCCCAGTCGCGCGGCGGAACGGTTACGAGCAGCGACCGGCTGTTTTTCGCGCCGCCGATCCGCTCAAACGGCACGTCGAGCGGAACCCACGGCCGGAGTTTCGAAAGCTCGGCGCGCTCCTTGGCCTCCTTCGAGCGGAGGTCGGCAAACGTGCGCTCGATCTCCTCGAGCCGGTTGACGATCTCCATCACGTCGGACTTCGCGGCCTGCGCGGCGAGCAGGTCGTCCTCGGTCTTTTCGGGCTTCACGGAGAAAAGCCCCTTCTTTTCCGGCGCGAACGGCGCGATCTTCCCGATCGCCCAGTCGAGCCTGGCGATCCGGCGCTCGGCCTCCTCGAGGCGGGAGAGGTCGCGGGGCAAAAACTCCTCGGGCACGTCCGCGCCGCCGTCGGCGACGTGCACGCAGCCGAGCCGCTGCATCGCCCGGAACACGCGCGACCGGTCGCGCCGAAGCGCGAGCAGCCGCACCTTCTTCATCTCAACAATCGCCATCGCCAACGATCCTCTCAAAGATCCGCCGTCCGGCGTCGGGCACGCGCTTTTCCGCTTCCTCCCGCGCCTTGTCGAGCTTCACGGCCATGCGAGCGTCGATCGCCTCGATTTCGCGCAGTATGGACGCGCGCGCGTTCTCGATGACCTGCTGCGCGCCGTCCCGGATGAACTGCTGCGACTGGCGGTTTTCGGCGGCAATGGCCTCCTCGACGCCCTTTACGATGTCGCGCGCCTCGCGCTGCGCGTCCTGCCGAAGCTGTTCGGCTCGCGCCTCCGCCTCGCGGATGTGGTTCAGAGCCTCCATGCGTTCCCTCCGTCACTTCGTCCCGAACAGCCGGTCGCCCGCGTCGCCGAGGCCGGGGACGATGTACTTGTTCTCGTTGAGCTTTTCGTCGATGGCGGCGATGTAGATGTCGACGTCCGGATGCGCCTCCTGCACGGCCTGTACGCCCTCGGGACAGCCGACGAGGCACACGAGCTTGATCGACGTGCAGCCGCGCTCCTTCAGGATGTCGATCGCGGCGATCGACGAGCCGCCGGTCGCGAGCATCGGGTCGAGCACGAACAGGTCGCGCTCGTTGACGTCCGGGGGGAGCTTGCAGTAGTATTCGACCGGCAGATGCGTCACCGGGTCGCGGTACAGCCCGATGTGTCCGACCTTCGCCGCCGGCACGAGGTTCATCACGCCGTCGACCATGCCCAGCCCCGCGCGCAGGATCGGCACGATGCCGAGCTTCTTCCCCGCGAGCACCTTCGTCCGGCAGGTTGCGATCGGCGTCTCGACCTCGATCTCGCGCAGCGGCAGCGAGCGCGTGACCTCGTAGGCCATCAGCATGCCCACTTCCTCCAGCAGTTGCCGGAAATCCTTCGTCCCGCAGTTCTTGTCCCGCATCAGCGACAGCTTGTGCTGCACCAGCGGATGATCCACGACGACCAGCTTTCCCATCTGCACATTCCCCCACGCCTTAAAAATTGCTATAAAAATACGGCGAAGCGTCGCCGCTTCCTGTACAAACGCATCTCGGTACATTATACCCGATTTTCCCTGCGTTGACAAGGGAAAGCGCGGTTTTTTGGCCGTGTGCCCATAAAGAATGAATAAATATTGTCATTCGCACAGCGGATTTTGCAGGAATTCGACCAGAAGCGCGGCCGCGCGCTCCAAATCCGGCAGCGAAACCGCCTCCGACGCCGAGTGCACATAGCGGCAGGCGACCGAGATCGTGCCCGCGAGCACCCCGGCGCGGCTCAATTGCATCGCGCCCGCGTCGTTGCCGCCCATGGTCAGCACCTCGCGCTGGACGGGGA
>JAAYZL010000169.1 GCA_012514855.1 Clostridiales bacterium | reverse complement strand
TCCCGCTTCTGGCACAGGTTTTTGTACGACATCGGCGTCGTTCCGACGCCCGAGCCGTACCGGAAGCGCACGAGCCACGGCATGATCCTGGGCGCGGACGGCGAGAAGATGTCGAAGGCGCGCGGCAACGTCGTCAACCCCGACCTGATCGTCGACGAGCTGGGCGCGGACGCGTTCCGGACGTTCGAGATGTTCATGGGCGCGTTCGACCAGGCGATCCCGTGGTCGACCGAGGGCGCGCGCGGCTGCCGGCGGTTCCTCGACCGCGTATGGCGGCTGATGGAGATGCTCAGCGACGCAGACGGCATCTCGAAGGACATGGCCTACGACGTCAATTTCACGGTCAAAAAGGTCACCGAGGACTTCGAGCGCATGAAGTTCAACACCGCGATCGCGCAGATGATGAGCCTTGTGAACTCGTTCTACGCGAAGGGGAGCATCACCAGAACCGAGCTTCGGACGCTCGTGCACCTCCTGAACCCCGTCGCGCCGCACATCACCGAGGAGATCAACCGGCTGTGCGAGCTGGGCCCGGAGCTGTTCCGCGCGCCGTGGCCGGTCTGCGACGAGAGGGCGCTCGTCCGCGAGACGGTCGAGATTGCGGTGCAGGTGAACGGCAAGGTGCGCGGCCGCCTCGACGTGCCGGCGGACCTCTCGCGCGAGGCCGCGGAAACGTATTTCCGGGAACTCCCGGAGATCCGCAGGCTCGTCGCGGACAAGCCGATCCGCAAGCTCGTGTTCGTCCCCGGGCGGCTCGTCAACATCGTGTGCTGACCCGGCCGGGGATTGATTCCGCCGGTTCCGGGCGCATACGCTGAAACAAGGAGGGGTTGCCATGAGCGAATTGCACGCCTTTGTGCTGGGCGCGGTGCAGGGGCTGACGGAGTTTCTGCCGGTCAGCTCGTCCGGCCATCTGCTGGTGCTGCAGAAGGTATTCGGCATCGGGACAGCGGGCGAAAACCTGCTGCTGATCAACATTTTGCTGCACATCGGGACGCTCGCCGCGGTGTTCGCCGTCTACTGGCGGCGCATCTGGGGGATGATCCTGCATCCGGTCAGATCGGACCTCAAATGGCTCGTCGTCGCGACGATCCCGGCGGTGGTCGCGGCGCTCGTCGTCGACTTCGGCGACGCGTTCGAGGGCGCGTTTATCATCTGGTCGTTCTACCTGACCTCGGCGGTGCTCGTCGCGGGCGACCTCGTCGGCCAGTGGCGGCGCGCGCGCAAACTGCTCCACAAGCGCGTGAACCTGCAGGATTCCGTCGCGATGGGGGTCATGCAGGCGGTCGCGATCCTTCCGGGGCTGTCGCGCTCCGGCTCGACGATCTCCGCGGGCGTCGCGAGCGGGCTGACCCGCAGGCGCGCGGCGGATTTCTCGTTTCTGATGTCGATCCCGGCGATCCTGGGTTCGGCGCTGCTCGAGCTCAAGCACATCGCGCTCGACGGCCAGGGCGTCGGAAACATCGGGGCGCTGCCGATATTGATCGGCATGGTCGCGGCGGCGGCGTTCGGGTTTTTGGCGATCAAGGGCATGCTGGAGTTGATCCGCAGGATCAGCATGAAGTGGTTCGCGCTGTACACGTTCCTCGTGGGCACGCTGCTGCTGCTCGACAAATACATCTTTAAAATCTGGATGGTGTAGCCCATGGCAGTCATCACAATCGTCGGCGCGGGCATGATGGGCTCGGCCATCGGCATCCCCGCGAGCGACAACGGCCACGAGGTGCGCATCGTCGGCACGCCGCTCGACCGCGCGATCATCGACCACGCGCGCGCGGCCTCGCGCCATCTTTCGATGCGGCGCGACCTCCCCGCGAGCTACCGCTATTACCAGTTCGAACAGCTTTCGGAGGCGCTCGACGGCGCGGAGGCCCTGGTCTCCGGCGTGTCGAGCTTCGGCGTCGACTGGTTTCTGGAGAGCGTGCTCCCGGTCGTCCCGGACGCGCTCCCGGTCCTGGCCGTCACGAAGGGCATGGTCGACGGGGCGGACGGCGAGTTGATCCCCTACCCCATTTACTATAAGCGCAGGCTCGGCGAGCGGGCGCTGAACCTGAACGCCGTCGGCGGCCCGTGCACGAGCTACGAGCTGGCCGACCGCGACCAGACCTACGTCGCGTTCTGCGGCGAGGATGTCGGGACGCTCCGCCGGATCAAGTCGCTGTTTCAGACAAGCTACTACCACATCAGCCTGTCGACGGACGTCGTCGGCGTCGAGTGCGCGGTCGCGATGAAAAACGCGTACGCGCTTGCGGTGACGCTCGCGGTCGGCCTCGCGGAGAGGCAAGACGGCAAGCTCCACTACAACTCGCAGGCCGCGCTGTTCGCCCAGAGCGTGCGCGAGATGCGCAAGCTGCTCGGGCTCGTCGGCGGGGGCGACGACAACATCGTCTACGGCGCGGGCGACCTGTACGTGACGGTGTTCGGCGGCCGCACGCGGCTGATCGGCACGCTGCTGGGGAAGGGGCTCTCGTTCGGCGAGGCCATGCGCGAGCTCGAGGGCGTGACGCTCGAATCCGTCGTCATCGCGACCCGCACCGCGCGCGCGGTCAGGAGAAGGATCGAGCTCGGCGAGGTCAGCGCGGACGACTTCCCGCTGCTTTTGCACATCGACGACATCCTGAACCATGAGGCCCCGGTCGACATTCCCTGGAAGAAGTTCGAAACGGAATTCTAAAACGGACGACGCCCCCTCTTCGCGAGAAGAGGGGGCGTATTTTCAGGGGAAAACTCAGTTGGTCTTCGTCGTCAGGAACACGGGCAGCGTCATCTGCTCGATCTGGGCCTGCAGCTCTTCGATCTCGTCCATGTGGCGGTCCTCGTCGTTGAGGATCTTGACCAATATGTCGCGCGTCGCGTGGTCCTTGACCTGGGCGGCCAGGTCGATCGCCTCGTTGTACGCCTCGATCGCGCCGACCTCGGCCACGCGGTCGTGCTCGAGCTGCCCCGGCACCTCCGCGCCGATATGGATGCCCTTCAGCTCGCTGACGATCGGGGTGCCCTCCAGGAACAGTATCCGCCCGATGAGCTTCTCGGCATGCTTCATTTCGTCAATGGCCCGCTTCTCGAAGTGCCCGTGCAGCGCGGCATAGCCCCAGTCCTCGCACATCTCGGCATGGACGATGTACTGATTGATCGCGGTCAGTTCATCGGCCAGCAGGGAGTTCAATACTTCTATAAGTCTGGTGTTGCCTTTCATGATGAAACCTCCTTCACGTATTTGCAGCTCTATCATACCATTTTATGGCTCGAAACGCAATCCCATTTGGGCGCGCCGCCGGAAAATCCCGCCGCTACCCGATGTCGATCAGCTCGTACTTCGCGCTCCCGAGGCCGACCTTCTCCGCCTGCTCGATGCCCGACTCCCAGTTTGTGTCCGGGTGCATGGTGCGGAAGTGGTCGCCGGAGGGCGTCTTCTCTCCGAGATACGAGTCCGCGATCGCGTGCTGGCGGTTCGCGAGGTCGGCGCACGCCTTGTCGAGCGCGACCGGGTCGAACGACGCGAGCATGCCGACGTCCGGGATGACCGGCGCGTCGCTGACGCCGTAGCAGTCGCAGAACGGCGACACGTCGACGATCAGCGACACGTGGAACGACGGCCTCCCCCTGCACACCGCGTATGTATACTCCGCGACCTTGCGCGCGAGCATCTCGCAGCCGTTCTCGGCGATCGGCCGCATGGCCTTTGTCGGGCAGACGCCTATGCAGCGGCCGCAGCCGACGCACCGGTCGTAGTTTACGTGCGCGAAGTCCTCGATCCCGATCGCCTGATGCGCGCAGTTGTCCCGGCAAATGCCGCAGGCCGTGCACAGCTCGCGGTCGGCCGCGGGCTTCTCGCTCTCGTGCATCTCGGCCTTGCCGCGCGCGGAGCCGGAGCCCATGCCGATGTTCTTGAGCGTGCCTCCGAAGCCCGTGCCCTCGTGCCCCTTGAAGTGCGTCAGCGACACGAGCACGTCCGCGTCCATGATCGCGCGGGCGATCTTCGCGGTCTTGACGAACTCGCCGTCGATGGGCACGAGCACGTCGTCGGTGCCCTTCAGCCCGTCGGCGATGATCGCGTGGCAGCCGGCAAGCGACAGCGGGTTGTAGCCGTGGCGGTACGCGGTGTCGAGGTGGTCGAGCGCATTCCTGCGCGAGCCGACGTACATCGTGTTCGCGTCCGTCACAAACGGCTTCCCGCCCAGCGACCGGATGACCTCGATCACCGCCCGCGCGTAGTCCGCGCGCAGGAACGCGAGGTTTCCCTCCTCGCCGAAGTGCACCTTGACGGCGACGAATTTTTGGCGGAAGTCGATCTTTCCGATGCCCGCGGCGCGGATCAGCCGCTTGAGCTTGTCCGCGATGCACTCGCCCCCCGTGAGCCGCAGAGATGCAAAGTATACCTTAGACATATCTCTCCCCCTCCAAAGCGCTGATCGGGTCCTTCCCGATCTCGATTTCCATGATCGCGGACTGGCCCGTGCGCATCAGCCAATTGAGCGCCGAGCGCGTGCGCACCGTCCACGCGGCGAGCTTCGCGCGGTAGATCTTGCGCTGCACGCGGATCGCGAATTCCCGGGCCATGTTCAGGTCGTAGGCGACGAAGTCCGGGCGCGACAGGCAGTTCGCCAGCAGATTCGACAGCAGAAACGCGCCGACCGCGCCCGTCACCCCCATATATTCCTCCGGATGCGCGACGAGCTGGCCGCGCGGCACATCGCCGGCGCGGCGCCGGAACCAGCGAAGCGCCAGCGGGTTGAACGACTCGACGGCGTACTCGCCCGCGTAATTTTCGAGCTTCTCCTTGACGGCGGCGCAGAGCCGGGCGATGCGGCGGCAGTTCTTGATCTCGATCAGGAGCGGCACGCGGCCGTCCACGAGCGCGAGCACCTCGTCGAGCGTCGGCACCGCGCCGCCGTCCGCAAGCTCCATCGCCCGGAGCTCCTCAAGCGTCAGCCGGTCGACGCGCTCGGGGCTTCCGAACATCCGGTCGAGCGCGTCGTCGTGAAAGACGACGACCCGATTGTCCCGCGTGAACCGCACGTCGAACTCGATGCCCAGCTTCGCCCGGCACGCGCGCTCGAACGCCGCGAGGCCGTTTTCGACGACGTCCGGCCCGTGCAGGCCCCTGTGCGCGTAGAGCATGGGCAGGTTCCGCGCGCGCTTTCGCGGGTTCGGCGCGGTCATAAACACGTACAGGATGAGGAGCAGCGCGGGCGCGCCGCAAATCCAGATCCAGGCCATGTCAGTCCGCCGCCGCCAGATGCTCGAACACCGTGGCGGGCCGCTGGGGGACGCTGTCGCCGTGGCGCACGGTCAGCATCGTGAAGAACGACGCGCCGACCATGACCGCCGCGTACGGGAACAGCGTGTGGTAGCCGACGTGCTCGAGCAGCCACCCGGACGCGATCGGCGTCACGATCTGCGCGGCCATCGAGAACGCGTAGTAGAAGCCCGTGTACCGGCCGACGTTCGAGCCCTTGCTGAGCTCCACGACCATCGGGTACGAGTTCACGTTGATCGCCGCCCACGCAAAGCCGATCACGACGAAGATCACGTAGACCGCGAATGAAAACGTGCGGATCTGGCTGCTCAGGCAGAAGCACGCGGTCAAAATGCTCGCGCCCGCGAGGATCACCGCCTTGCGGCCGACGCGCTGGGAGAGCATGCCGATCGGGATGTAGCTGACGACCGCGCCCATCGTCGCGATCATCAGGCACAGCGACGCGCCGCCGAGGTCGCCCCACTGCGCCGTGAAATACTTCGTATAGGCGGTGACGACCGCGTTGTAGCCCATGTACCAGAAAAAGACCGAGGACAGGATCAAAAGCAGGCTTTTCAGCGCCGGGCCGGACAGCCGCGGGCCGGTGAGAATCTCCCCCGGCTCGTCCGGAACCTCGGCCGCGAGCTTCTTCTCGTTCACGCGCAGCAGCAGAAACACCGCCGCGAACAGCATCAGCGCCGCGACCGCGACGAACACCGGGAAGTAGTTCGCCGAGCCGTCCGCGCGCTTTGTGACCAGAATCTGGATCATGCCGAGCGTGTAGACGCCGCCGAGCGCGCCCATGAGGTTGATGATCGCGTTGCCCTTCGAGCGCAGCGGTTTCGGCGTCACGTCCGGCATCAGCGCGACCGCGGGCGAGCGGTACGTGCCCATCGCGACGAGCAAGAGCGCCAGCACCGCGAGGAACAGCGGGAATTTTCCGGGCGCGTCCGAAACCGCGAGCACGAGCATCAGCGCGACCGCCGCGATCGTCCCGAACAGGATGTACGGCATGCGCCGCCCGATGCGGGTTTCGGAGCGGTCGGAGAATTTCCCGAACAGCGGAAGCATGAACAGCGC
>JAAYZL010000168.1 GCA_012514855.1 Clostridiales bacterium | reverse complement strand
AGTTCTCGATGCCGGAGCAGTAGCCGATCTCGCGCAGCATCTCGACGTCGTAGCGCGTGCGCTGCTCGAGCCGCTGGGCTTCCAGCAGTTTCCCCTCGGCGTTGAACTCCGAAAGCCGGTCGGCCAGATCGTGCTCGATCACCTCGATGCACCGTTCGAGCTTGTCGCGGGAGGTCGCGTAGTGCGAGGCGGGGAAGATCATCACGTGCGCGAGGTGGGAAATGACCGCGCCGGTGACGACGTCCACCTCCGAGATGCGCTCGATCTCGTCGCCGAACAGCTCGATGCGCAGCGCCTTTTCGCTCGACGCCGCGGGGATGACCTCGACGATGTCGCCGCGCACGCGGAAGCTGCCGCGCTCCTGCTCGAAGTCGTTGCGCGTGTACTGAATCTCGACCAGCCGGCGCAAAAGCTCGTCGCGGTCGATGCGCATGCCCTCGCGCAGCGACACCGACAGACCCTCGTACTCCTCCGGGTCGCCGAGGCCGTAGATGCAGCTCACCGACGCGACGATCACCACGTCGCGCCGCTCGGCCAGCCACGCGGTCGCGCTGTGGCGCATGCGGTCGATCTCGTCGTTGATCGACGCGTCCTTTTCGATGAACGTGTCGGTCGACGGGATGTACGCCTCCGGCTGGTAGTAGTCGTAATAGCTTACAAAGTAACCGACCGCGTTCTCGGGGAAGAACTCGCGGAACTCGCCGGCGAGCTGCGCCGCGAGCGTCTTGTTGTGCGCGATGACGAGCGCCGGGCGGTTCAGGTTTCGGATGATGTTCGCCATCGTGAAGGTCTTGCCCGAGCCCGTGACGCCTAGCAGCACCTGGTGCTTGAGCCCGCGCTTTACGCCCTCGGTCAGCGCCGCGATCGCGTCGGGCTGGTCTCCGGTGGGCCTATATTCCGACTGCAGTTTGAACACGGGTGCCCCTCCTTCGCTCTGTAACGCATCTTCCATTATACCACAAAGTATAAGAAAACAAGCCGAAAAGCGGGCTTTCCAGCAAAAATTAAACTGGTGTTCGGTTTGGAAAACCGGCGCGAAACGCGCTTGAACGCGGGCGCGGCATGTGGTATGATGTTCCCATGTGCTCTGTGGCGAGGGGAGGAGGGGCGGCGTGGACGAGCGGAAGCGCGCGGCGCTTGAGACGGTCGCGCGGGCGTTCAACGGGGCGGGGCTTCATTGGGCGGTCGGCGGCTCGCTGATGCTGTACCTGCGGGGCGCTGCCGGGGAGTTCCGCGACATCGACCTCGTCGTCTCGACCGCGGACGCGGAGCGCGCCGAGGCGATACTGGATTCGATCGCCCGGCGCTTGGACGCTCCGCCCCCGGAGGAGAAGGCGCGCGTGTTCCGCTCCGCATGCTTCGGCCAATTTTCGCTCGACGGCGTGGACATCGACCTGATGGCGGGCCTGATCGTCCGCGCCGAGGGCGTCGGGTTCCCCGACCCGTTCGACGCGCTCGGCCCGGACGGATTTTCGGACGCGGCGGGGGAGCCGGTTCCGCTCGCGGCGATGGAGGACTGGTACGTGCTCTACGCGCTGATGCCGGGGCGCATGGAAAAGGCGCGGAAGATCGAAGCGTGGTGGGGGAGCGCGGGCCGGCTCGACGCTGAGCGGCTCGCGCGCGTCGCCGACGGCGAATTGCCCGCGCGAATTTTGGCCGACGTTCGCAGAATTCTCGACAATTAACGTCAACAATACAATTTAAAAACAAACACTTGCCTTTCGCGGCCCCAAATGGTATACTGTACCAATGAGCGCGCCCGCACGATTTGTGCGGTGTTGCCTTGACACGTCCGACACACACGGCTACCTGTTCCCGGCGAACTGCGCCTCCAACGGGGACGGGCCGATGGGCCTCTTAAAACTCATCCGCGCGTTCGACCGCGATGAAAACACGCCCGTGATCGACGGCGGGGACACGATTCAGGGTTCGCCGTTCGCCAGCTGCGTCCACCGCGTTTCGCCGCGCCCGCACCCCTGCGCGCCGGCTTTGAACCTGGGCGGGTATCGATATGTGACGCTCGGAAACCACGATTTCAACATGGACCTCGGCGCGCGCTCGACGAGGGAAAGCCGCTGTCGGACGCGACGGTTCTGATCTGCCACGGCGGGCCCGATTCCGCCCGGGGACGAGCCGACGGCCTGCGTCAACAGCTACCGGGCGCGCGGGCGGGTACGACATACCCGGCGGCCTCGAGGTCGAGCGCGACGTGGCCGAGCCCCCGATCGACCGCCTCGGGCGCAACCGGAATATCGAGGTCGACAAGCGGCGCTGTCCGACGGTGATTCTGCCATCGACGGCAAACAAAAGAAAGGTTTGAGGCGGAAATGGCATGGCTGAAACGGCACTGGGCCGTGCTGCTGTTCTCCCTGACGGCGGCGGTGATCGCCGCGGCTCTGATCGCGATCGCGTGCGTCTCCCGGATGGAGGACGCGCGGCTGAAGCCGGAATCCCCAAAGCAATTTGCCGAGGGCTGGGAGATCGAGTCATGCGGCGAATGGGCGGAGTTGACGCCGCTCGGGGGCGAGAACTTCATGCGCCCGACGAAGCCGGGGCGCATCCGCACGAGGCTTCCCGACGACCTCGCGCCCGGGACGTCGCTCGCGTTTGTCCGGCAGGAGGTCGCCGTGCGCGCGTCGGTCGGCGGCGAAGCGATCCTCGAGGCCGGCTTTTCGGACGAGGCTCCGTTTAGCGGCTTCTTCGGCGCCTCGTGGACGATCGTCGACCTTCCGATGGACGCCGCCGGAGAGGAACTCGTGATGGAGCTCCATCCCGAGCCCGAGGCCGTGCTCGCGCGGATGCAGATCGGCTCGCGCGGGACGCTGCTGCTCTCGATACTGATCGGCTCGCTGCCGAGGCTGCTTTTCTGCATCGTGCTTTTGCTGATCGGGCTTTCGGCGATAGTCTTTTCCGCCTTCGCCTCAAACCCCGGCCCGAGGAGCCGCGCGTCGGACTTCTTCTACGGGCTGTTCGTGCTGGACGCCGCGCTCTGGACCGCGACGGACGACATAAGCGCCCAATTCCTGTGCGGAAACATCGCGGTGCTCACATACCTGTCGATCTATTCGCTCATGCTGCTCGCGCCGTGCCTGCTTCTGTTCCTGCGAACGTGGGCGGAGAAATACCGGCCGCTGCTGGACGCGATGTGCGGCATTTCGCTTCTGTACGCGCTGGTCAGGTTCGCGCTCTCCGCCTTGAACATACTCGACATCATGTCGGACTACATGCGGATCGCGCACGCCCAGATCGCCGTCTACATCGGGATCGTCGTGTGGATCTGCCTCCGCCACCGCGACAGCGCGAGGGCGCGCGCGTTCCTGCGCGCGGTGATCGCCCTGGCCGCGTGCTGCGCGGCGGCGCTGGTGCTCTACTACCTGAGCCAACTGCGCGGGCTGGACCGCTCGTACTACGCGGTTGCGTTCATGGCGGGCGTGCTGATGTTCTGCGTGCTGCTCGGCTTCGAGCGCGTGCGCAGCAATATGAAGCTGGCGCATCAGGCGCTGATGGCCAAGTATTTCGAGCGGCAGGCGTATACCGACTACCTGACGGGGCTCGGAAACTTCGCGGCCTGCGAGCGCGCGCTCGCCGAGCACGACGCGCTGCGCAAGCCGCTGACGGTGATGATGTTCGACCTGAACAACCTCAAGGAGACGAACGACTGCTACGGCCACAGCGCGGGAAACGAGCTGATCCTATGCGCGTCAAACGACCTGCGCGAGGCGTTTCGGGGAATCGGGACGGTCTACCGGATCGGAGGCGACGAGTTCGTCGCGCTGATGCCGGACGTGTACGGATGCCAGGCGGACTGCTTCGCCGAACGGCTGCTCGAAAAAGGTTTCCCGACCGGGCGCACGTCGCTGGGCGTCCCCGTCAGAATCGCGTTCGGGTACGCGTGGCGCGGGCCGGAGGAGTGGAAGGACGCGCGCGAGATCATACGGCTCGCGGACGAGGACATGTACGGAAACGAGCGCAGGGGAAAGGGAAGCCCGCTCACGCAACCGGGAAATCAAAGTGCGTATCGGGGTGCGGCTCCGCTGTGAGGCTGTAGTGCCACCACTCGCGCGCGTACGCCTCGAAGCCGCTCCGCTCCATGATTTTGCGCAGGAGGTTGCGGTTTTCGGCGGCTTTTTCCGAAATGCCGGCCGCGCCGTGGCGCGAGATTGTGTCCATCAGGTCGAAGTCTCCGCCCATGTCGAGAGGCCGCTCCGAGGCAAGCTCGAACAGCGTCAGGTCGACGGCGCCGCCGCGACTGTGGGCCGAGCGGGCGGCGATATAGCCCTCCGGGACCATCTGCCACCGAGCGATGCGGGGGTAGTGTTTTTCCTTCGTCAATCCGTCCTCCGGCGCGCCTGCCCACTTCAAAAAGCGGTCGACCGCGCGCTGCGGGCGGTAGGCGTCCCAGACGAGGAGCCCAAGACCCAGCGGCGCGGCGAGCGACTGCGCGGCCTTCAGCGCCCCGGCGAGCTCGCGCGTCGCGACGACGCGGTTTACAAGATAGCCGTCCACGGCGGCGCCGGTGAAGTTGTCTGCCCCGGAGTATTTCGCGTCCCAGCGGATGCCGGGAACCGCCTCGTCAAGGTACGCGAAGCCCTCGTGCACATGCCCACCCCCCGCGCCATTGTAGCACATCCCGAAGGCCCCGGCAACGGAATTTGTCCCTTTCGGCGTCGGACGCTTTTCGCGCGGGAAATCGCTCCGGAAACCGGTTCCCGGAAATTTGCCCCGGTGCAATACGAAACGGTTGTTGACTTTCCGCGTGTTTTCTGTTACTATATGCGTGGTTGAAATGTGTAAGCGGCGCATACGCTCCGGTGCGCCGCGGTCGGCTTGCCGAATTGTTTTCTTGCCCGCGCGTGCGGGTGGAAATAAATCATCATGGAGGGTTATGGCATGAAGAAGATACTGACCCTGGTTCTGGCGGCTCTCATCGTTTTCTCCGGCGTCGCGGCGTTCGCGGACGGATGGGAGATCGTCGTTGTCCCGAAGGATCAATCGAACCCCTGGTTTGTCCGCATGAACACGGGCGTTGAGGAGTATGCGAAGGCGCATCCCGAGAACACGATCTATCAGAAGGGCACCCCCGAAATCGACGCCACGCTGCAGGCGCAGCTCGTGCAGGACCTGGTCGCGCAGGGCGTGGACGCCATCTGCGTGGTGCCGGTCAATCCCGAGTCGCTGGAGCCGGTTCTTGAGCAGGCCCGCGCGGCCGGCATCGTCGTCGTCGCGCACGAGGGCGCGTCCCTCGTGAACGTCGACTATGACATCGAGGCCTTCAACAACGACGCGTACGGCGCCTTCATCATGGAGAACCTCGCGACCGCGATGGGCGGCGAGGGCCTCTACACGACGATGGTCGCGCACGTGACGAACGCCTCCCACAACGAGT
>JAAYZL010000167.1 GCA_012514855.1 Clostridiales bacterium | reverse complement strand
GCCGATGTTGGGCGAATACAAATCCTTGCACAGGTCATGGATGAAGCTAAAGTCCACCGCCGCGTCGATCTTGCACAGCAGGTGATCCTCCGGCATCAACTCTTCCAGCAGCACGATCTCGTATTCCCCTTGACTGCCTGTGCCTCTCTCGCGCAGCATGTCGCTGTCCTCCCGGTTTCTCCTTCACTTCCTCCGTAAACATTCGACATCCGCCCCGTTTTTCCTTTTGGTTTTTTGGGTTATCAACACAAAAATTCGCCCAGCCACCAAGACTGAGCGAATTTGTTGATGGGCTGGGCCATGCGAACAATGCATGGCTTTTTGTTGTTTCGGAATTGTTTATCTCTTTTCGTTCGGCTGTTTGGGAATGCCGATTACACTTGACATGAATTGAGCGAAGGGGGATTTGATATGCGAATCACGATCGAAAACGTAAGCAAAAGCTATGGCAGGAAGCGGGCATTGGACGGCGTGAGCTTTGAAATGGAAAACGGCGTCTACGGCCTGTTGGGCCCGAACGGAGCGGGGAAAAGCACACTGATCCGTATCATTGTCGGCGTCATGGGGGCAAGGGCGGGCAGACTAATTCGTATATCTAGCAGAAGGTAGTTGCCGAGTTGAGTTTTGGTTGGTGCATGATTCAGGGTCTTTGGTGCAATGGGTGAACAGATTGGTGCAACGTAGATAGCTTCTGGTGCGGAGGTTTTTGTTGTTGGTGCAAGGTCTTTTCAAAACTTGTACAACTTGCCGATGAAACGGGTCTGCATCAAAGGTATCGTGGTAAGCCACGGTAATACGTCAAGTTTGATGCAGGGCATCCGTCATGAAATATGACGGATGATTTTGCTTATGTGTCATTCTTAGACCGAAAATGCCCAGGATGGGTGTTTATATGACACAATTGCAGATTCAGAATCCACAGACATTTTCCGACGAAGGATCGTTGAACGAATATCTACGACTTTTACCCCTAAAATAGGCCAAATACAGACTTTGGTCGGAAATGGACTATACAAGTTGCACAAAACCTGCGGTGCAAGGGCCTCGGGACATTGGCTATGTAGCGACCTGCCTGCTCAGAGCACTTCAAGGGCCATCATAAAGATGACCGCGAGGCCCACACGCGCGCGAGATCCCCGCGGTCATCTCCATTGGCGGTCAGTTGAGGTAGCTTCCCAGGCGCGCTCCGCCGAGGTCGCTGCCGTCCGACGACGCGAACAACTCCTGGTAGCCGGGTACGCCGGTATAGGATATGGGCAAATCCGGGTGCTGCGCCGAGAACTCCCTCGAGTATTCGTAGATGCCCTGCAGGTGGCGGCCGACGCGCTCCTCGACAGGGTGCCCGTTCTCGTCGTAGGGTACGTACAGCATGCCGAGCTTCGCGGAGAGCACGTAGCACTTGTCCTTGCCGGTCAGCGCGAGCTCCGCGTTCGTCGCGCCGCGCAGGCGACCCTGCGACGCGTTGGCCGTCTCCATCAACAGCGGCAGCGTGTCGGTATAGTCGCCGAGTTCGCGGTGCGTCAACCCGTGGAAGTTGACCGGCGAGGGCTCGAGCGACATCTCGATGCCCTCCATCAAGAGATTGATGATGCCGAACGCCGCGACGTTCATCGAGTTCTCGTGCGCGACGGTCGCGTTGATGACCGGGTACTCGGGCGAAGCTTCATGCAGGTCAAACGTCAGGTCGATTGCTTCGGCGCCGATCAACTCGGTGATGCCGAAGGCGATTTGCTCGGTCAGCGTGCCGTCGGCCTTGCCGGGGAACGCGCGGTTGAGGTTGCGCGTCTCGGAGCCGGTAAGCTGCTGGCCGGACGAGGCGTGCACGTAGACGTCGGGGTCCGGCCACTGATCGGCTGGGCTCGTCGCGCGCGAGCCATAGCGGAACGTGCGCTCGCCGCTCCTCGTATTGAGCGTGAAGAACTGCGGCGCGCCCTCGCCGGGATCGTTGTGCGTCATCGCGCTGTGGTTCGAGTACGGGATCACATAGACGGTGCCCTGCTCGATCGCGGCGTTCTCAAGGAACACAAACGCGCTCATGTACCCGGAGACCTCGTTGGCGTGCGTGCCGCCGAGAATCAGCATGCTGCCGCCGTCCTCTTTGCCGCGCATGATGTAGACGGCGGTGTCGCCGGCGGTGCCCTTCAGCGCCGGGAACCAGTCGGACAGCATCTTCCTCTCGGTCGCACTCGGGTCGACGATGGGTTCCGGAACGCTTCGGGCCTCCACAAAGTTCGCGCCCGTCACCAAGGTGACCGCCAGCGAGGCGATCAGACAGACGATCGCGACAATCGTATGTTTTTTCATGGGTCAGCCCCCTACTTGATCATCAGCGCGCGCAGTATCAGCGGTATGAGCACCAGCGCGGCGTTGATCTGATTTATCGTCCTCTTGTCGGAAAACAGGTTCCAGACGGTCAGGGCCAGAACCATCGCCACAATCAGCCGATAGACGATCGTAAACATTCGGGCTCGCTCCTTTCCGTCATTTGAGGATTATATACGGCGCCAACTGGTTCGAGAACAGTATGAACAAAAGCCCCCAGACGATGATGATCAGGCAGGGGATGACACACTTTTTGAGGATCTGACTGTACCTGTCGAGCTTGATGACCTGCGCGGCGAACATGCCGGCCAGCGCCGTCGGCGGCACCATGTCGCCGAGGCCCGAGATCAGGGAGATCGCGGCGCAGGTGATGATCTGCGACTGGCCGAGCATCGACAGGAGGAACGGGACGCCGAGCACGCTCGCCGAACCGAACGCCGAGACCGCGCCGAACGCCGGCACGGAGATCGACAGCGCCACGTAGCGCATCCAGTCGGGCAGGCTCAGGCAGCTGGTGACGATCAGCCCGCGGACGCCGGTCAGCGTCATGACCTGTATGAACATGCCGACGCCCATCAGTATGCCGAGCACCGGCAGAACGCTTCCGATCGCGTCGCGGGCGGTCGTGAGCGCCTTGACCTTCTTGCCGGTAAACAGGCCGACGAACGCGGAGATCAGGAACACCAGCGGCATGCCGATGTCGGGAATCGCCGGCACGGCCTTGTTGAGCACCATCAGCACCACCGCGACGATCAGCGGCAGGTAGATCCTGAAGCCGTACTTCCTGCGCACCTCGTCGCTGATCTTCAGGCGCACAACCTCGTAGTCCATGCGGCGCACGTGCTTCAGGCCGAACATCAGCACGAACAGGAACGCCAGCGGAAACGTCATCAGCGCCAGCGGAAGCTCGAAACCGACGTAGGGTATGTCGATGCCGGCGCCGATGATCATCGCCGGTATGTTGACCGGCGGCGCGATCATGCCCAGCACGCCGCCCATCGCGAGTATGCAGCCCGTCTCGACCAGCGGCACGCCCATCAGCATTAAAATGGGCGCCATGATCGAGCCTGCGGTCAAGACGGACGCCGTCGACGAGCCCGTGATCATGCCCGGGAACATGATGACCAGCATGATCATGCACAGCAGAAGCGCCGGGACGCGGTGGAACTTCTCGAGGATCAGCGACGACATCGCCTCGAGGGTCCCCGATTCCTGGATGACCTTCATGAAGATCATCGCCGTTGCGATGACGAGTATCGTGTCGACATAGGAAAAGGTGCCCTCGACCAGGTGCCGGAGCGGTATGCCCTGGCCGCCGACCAGCGCGCCGATGATCGAGGCCAGCACCATCGATATGCTGACCGGCAGCTTTGCCGCGAAGCAGCCGACGAGGAACGACCCCACCATGGCGATAAAGACGATCAGCTCAATGCTCATCCGATCCCCTCCAAGGTTGTATTGCTTTGCCCGCGCGCTACGGGAACAGCTCCTTGACGGCGTCGCCGACCTCGGTGATGCTGTTGACGATCGTGATCGGCACGCCCGCCTCGCCGGCGGTGGCGGTCAGAAGGCCATCCTTGTCGCCGGCCGCGACGGCGATGACCCGGTCGGCCGCCTGGATCGCCGGCACGATGAACTTGTCGGAGAGCTCGCCGCGGCGGGCCTCGCCGCCGATGTGCAGCGCGACGATCCGGACCCCGGCCGCCTTTGCGCCTTCGATCAGCTCTCGCACGCGCGCGAGCTCCTGGTCCGCGTCGATACCCGCCGCGCCCAGGCCCTTCGACGAGCCGCCGACGGCCAGCATCAGCGTCTTCACTTCGCCCAAGTCCGCGGATGTCGCGAGGTTCTTCATTTCATATTCAACGCCCACCTTGGTCAGAAGCGCGCCCAGCATCTGGTAGTCCGCGCTCTGCCCGACCGATGTGATCAATATCGGCGTCTCAAGCGGGGTGGCTTCGGCGGGTTCGGCCGGCGGCTCCGCCAGCGCAAGCGCCGGCACGATGAGTGCCAGCGTCAACAAAAGCATTGCGATTTTTTTCATGTTTGTGTCCTCGCCTCCTGAGAATGTCGCGATCCG
>JAAYZL010000166.1 GCA_012514855.1 Clostridiales bacterium | reverse complement strand
TCATAGTCAAACAGGTCCCGCTTAATTTCCTGGGATTTTGGGCCGGGAATGGCCCGCAGCTCTCCTGCCCTGCTCATCCTCAATCCTCCTCGATATCATTTCTGCACCAGCGCAGCATCAGGAGCATTATGACCTTGGCCGCCTCCTTCAACTGTGCGATGCGCACAAACTCGTTCGGCGAGTGCGCGGCCGCGATGTCGCCCGGGCCGAACATGAAGCCCGGCGTCCCGTAGGCGTTCGCCATCAGCCGCATGTCGGTTCCGGCCTCGAAGCCGTTGACGACCGGCTCTTTGCCGAGCATCCTTTGAAAGCTGTCCGCGGCGAGGCGCACGAACGGGTGATCGGCGTCGGTCTCCGCGGGCTCGTACAACAGGCCGAACCACTCGACCCGCGGCGGATGCTCCTCCATCCACGGATCGTCCACGCAGGCGCTTTGGACGGCGTCCTCGAGCATCCTGCGCACATCCCCGCTCTTCTCGCCGGGAACGTACTCGATGCAGCCTCGAGCATGCAGGTCTCCGGCACGCCGCTGGTGAACTGACCGCCGCGGAAGATGCCGAGCGTCACCGGCGCGCTCAAAGGATATCCTTTGTACAGCGGATGCTTCTTGCAGATGTGTTCGTCGCGCCACGCCTCGAGCTCCGAGAGTTTTTGCGCGACCTTCATCCCCTTTTCGACGGCGCTCACGCCCTTGTACTTCGTGCCGCCGTGCGACGCCTTCCCGTCGACGTGAATTCGCCAGAACGCCGCGCCGCGGTGCGCCGGCTGGATGAAGTTCGAAGTGGGTTCCGGGTAGATCGCGGCGTCCGCCCGGTAACCCCGCACGAGCGCCGCCACGGTGCCGTTGCCGCCGTTCTCCTCCGCGGGCACGCTCACGATCACTACGTCCCCGTCGAGCTCGATGCCCAATTCCCCGATGCCCCGCAGCGCGAACAATGCCATCGCGAGCCCGGACTTCATGTCGGACGCGCCGCGGCCGTATATCCTGCCGTCGCGGATATCGGCGGCAAACGGGTCTGAGACCCACTTTTCAATCGGAAATTCATTGACGGTGTCGACGTGGCCGTTGACGAGCAGCGACCGCCCGCCACCCAAGCCCTTCCGGACGCCCGCGCACACCGGGCGGTGGACAAACGATTCGCCGGTCTCGGAAAACAGCGGCGACGCGCGAAGCTCACGGTCGTCCGGCTCCCAGAAGTCGACGGAAAGCCCCGTCTCCTCCATCATCCGGCGCACCTCGAGCTGGGCTTCGTATTCCTCGCCTGTCTCGCTTTTAATATTGATCAGACGTGCACAGGCGGACACGAGCTCCCCCGCACGCTGCTCGACATAGCCGTCCACGATCCGCGTCAGTTCGGATAGTCTCATGTCCCGATCACAATTCCTTTCGCGATGGAAATTTATCCCAGCAAAACGAATTTCTGCACAAATAAATTCTTTACAACGGTCGATGTGGACAAAATGCGCTCAATCTCTTTCAAAACCCTCGTTTTATATGCATTATATATGAATCAGAGCGCTTTGTCAACACCCATTTGCAGAGAGCGTGAAGTTTTACCCACGTCTTTCGCCGCCGTTGTTATGTATATACAGTATAGCGTTGTGTAATTCTTTACTTTTACAAAATCCGGCGCGCGCCATCTTTACAGAAACCGCGCGGTGTGTTATACTGGACACAGTCATCACACGCGCAGAGAGGGTCTACGAAT
>JAAYZL010000165.1 GCA_012514855.1 Clostridiales bacterium | reverse complement strand
GCATGTCCGCGCTTCCTTGCAGGATTTCCGGCCGTGGCGCGCAACGCCACAGGAAATCCTGAATTCCGGGGAATGCAATCCTGCATTTCCCGGATAGCGTGGCGACTTTGTCGACACGCTGACCGGCCCGCTCGGTTCGGGCCGGTTTTTTCCGCGTTCGGCGCAGGCGCTCAGTCCCTCGCGCCCTTCCTCTTCCTTTTCTGCGCGCGCTTGTACTCGTACATCCTCTCGTCCGCGAGGCTCAACAGCTCGCTCGACGGGAGCGCGTTGTCCTCCTCGACCTGCACGAGCCCGTAGCTGATGCTGCGCAGGTACGGCGCGGGCTCCAGCGCTCTCGGCGCAGCGAGCCGGGCGCGCAGCGCCTCCATGTCCTTCCCGACCGCTTCGACGTCGCCGTCCGGCACGAGCACCATGAACTCGTCGCCGCCGAGCCGCACGCACACCCCGTCGGGCGACAGATGCCGGATCGCCTCGGCGGCGCTGATGAGGAAGCGGTCGCCCTCCGCGTGGCCGAACGTGTCGTTGACGTATTTCAGATTGTCGAGGTCGACGAAGCACAGCGTGAACCTGCGCTGCTCCGTGAGCCAGGCGGAGAGCATGCGCATGCCGTAATAGCGGCTGTTGAGCTGGGTCAGCGGGTCGAGGTAGGCGTGGGATTCCAATTCGCGCAGGTATTTCCGCTCGTCGGAGACGTCGGAGAGCATGTACGCGACGGCGGCGCGCTCGTTCCACGGGAGCGGATGGCTGGACACGGAGAACGTCCGGATCATTTCGCCGTCGGACGCGATCAGTTCGCGCGCGCGCGGCTCCGCGCCGTGCCGCGACTGCCGGACGAGCCAGCTCCACACCTGCGAGCCGATCCGGCCCTCGAGCCCCTCGCGCGCGGCGCGGTTCGCGAACAGCCGCTCGCCGGTGCCGCTGTCCACGACCGCGATCCAGCTCAGCATGCCCTCGGTCAGCGCCTGAAACACGCGGTTGGACTGCTCGAGCGCCAGCGACTGCGCGCGGATTTTTTCGATCTGGCTCTCCAGGGCCGACTGGCGCTCGCTCAGTTGCTGCGTCATCGTGTTGAACGCCTCGGCGAACTCGCCCAGAAACTCGACCTTCTGCCGGTAATCGCCCTTGGCGACCTGCTGGCTCTGCCAGGTCATGTGGAAAAGCGACGCGTGCAGCGACTTCAGCGGCGCGGCGAGCTCGTTCAGCCTGCCGGGCGGCGCCGCGCTCAGGTCGCCGCGGGACAGCGCCTTCGCGAACGCGCGCACCTCGAGCACGCCCTCGACGAAGTGGTTGAGCCCCTCGCCGAGCTCCCGGAAGTCCTCCGGCAGCGCGTCCACGTCGAGCCGCGCGCGGTCCGGCTGATTCCAGGCGTCCCGCAGGTAGTCAAACAGCAACTGTGCCGCCTCGTTCATCCCGATTCCCCCCCGGACAGGCGGCCCGAGAACCGGCACACGCGGTCGCCGGACGCCCAGCAGTCGACCTCGCGCACGTCGTAGCGTCTGCCGGTGAACGCCTCGAGCACGCCCGCGATGAAGCCCTCGTCGTAGGTGCACACGTTTTCGTTCGTGATTGCAAGCCCGCTGCAGTCGAGGTCCTGCGCGACGGTGAGCACGATGTCGCCGGTGTCCGCGTCGAACCGCTCCATCCGCAGAATGCCGATCCCGTGCTCCCGGAGCGCGCGCTGCAGATCCGCGACGAAGCCGTCGAAGTCGAGCTTGAGGTTCAGCGCGTTCCGGGCGAACTCCGTGCCCGCGAGGTGGCCGGACCTGCGGAACAGCCGGTTCGCCTCGGGCTCGCCGAACTCGCGCGAAAGCACGTCGAGCATCGTGAACTGCATCAGCCGGTAGACGAGCACCGGCATGTCCTCGCCGAGGTCGCCCCGGCCCTCCCGGATGTCGCCGAGCGCCCCCCAGCGGAAATGGCTGTGCCTGCGCGGGTTGTCGAAGATGTTCGGCATCGGCGCGCCCCCTTCTCCCGTTGCGGCGTAACGTTGGTTCATTTGCCAACAAGCATACCACGCGAGCGGGGAAAAAGCAATGCCTGGTGCTCCACCCACTGCAGAATTTGCGCCTCCGGCGGTTTTTTTTGCTCCCGGCGGCGTCGCTCTCCGCTTGACGCAGATATTGCCATGCCCGGAATGGTGTCAACATCCCCGCCAAAAACGCAAAACCAAGGGGAGAGTTCCCCCCTTGGTCTGAAAGCCGCCCAAGTCACTTCTTCCTTCGGATGCCGCCGAAGATCAGAAGCAGCAGGCACGCGCCGCCGACGGCGATGGCGAGGCTTCCGATGTTGAAGCCCGTGATGCCGTCCAGGTTGAGCAGCCACGACGACAGCCACCCGCCCAGCGCCGCGCCGATGATGCCGACCGCGATGTTCGCAAACGCGCCCATGCTCCTGTCGCGGCCCATGATCTTGCTCGCGATCCAGCCCGCCAGCGCGCCGAAGACGATCCAAAGAACAATTCCCATAATGTCGCTCCTTCCGGAAATTTGATACCAACGGTACGAGGGCTTTCTTATGATGATCACAATCGTCGAAAGCTAAACATAAGCGCGCCCCCGTCCTGTTCGGAGGGGGCGCGGGGATGCCGGTCTATTTGAGCTTTCCGACGATCGGCAGGTCTTTCAAGACCGATTCGCCGTGCGGGGCGCCCTTGATGGCGCCGGTCAGGTCCTTTCCCGCGACATTTCCGTTGTGCGCGCCGTTTTTCCACGCGGCGACGTCCGTCACGTCGTAGATGACGCCGTTGACCGCTACGTAGGCGGGCTGGCCGTCCTTGCCGTTGTACGCGGCCAATTCCTCAATGGTCAATTCGATCTCCGCGGGGGCGGCCGCCTCGGTCGCGGCGGGCGCGGCGGTGGGTGCGACGGTCGCGGCGGGCTTCGGCGCCGCGGGCGCGCACGCGGCGAGCGCGGCGGCGACGGCGAGCACCAGCGCGGCGAGTGCAAGTGCCTTGAACTTCATAATGATTCCTCCTTCAACACAGCGAGCTGCTGCTGTATTCAGACTAATTCCAAACATGAATGCGTCGTCGCGCCGGATCTTTTCCCGCCACGGCGATCCGCTCAAATCCTCGATTTGAACGGATCGGTCGCAGAGCGACTTTGATTTTCTCCGAAAATCAAACCTCCGCGTTGTCGCTCTCCGCCCAACGCAGCTCCGCTACGCCTCGCTCCGGCTCCTGGCGGGACAGAAAAATCTCTCGCCGCTTTGGACGCATTGCTGTTCTACATTAGTTTGATACCCCGGAGGCGGGCCCGTCCCAACGCGCTTGCAGAAATTTAACGCGCCAGCATATCGATCGCCGGATCGTGGCGGAAATGCGAGCCGCGGTATGAATCGTACGGGCGCTTCTTCCAGCCGCTTTTGACGAGACGGAGGATTTCCTCGAGCGGGAGCATCGCGCCGGTCGCGGAGTGGGCGGTCACGCACAGCGCGCCGGTCGCCGCCGCAATGTCGAGGCACTCGTGCACCGGGTGGCCGCGGAGCATAGCCGCGAGAAAGCCCGCGATGCTCGTGTCGCCCGCGCCGGTCGCGCCGACGACCTTTTCGACCTCGAACACATGCGTGAAGAGCTCCCTGTCCGCCCAAGCCTCGAGGTCCGCCGGGGCCGCGCCGCCGATTCGCGAAAGCGCCTCACTTCCCGTGGTTCTCAGGTAAAAGCCGCGCGTGCCGCACTTGACCGCGGCGATTTTCGCGCCCATGCCGACGAGCGTTTCACCCAGCGACGGGAGATAGTCTATGTCGAGGTGCTTGAGCACATCCGCGTCCAAGGCGCACAGCCGATCGTATTCCCGTGGGTCGAGCATCATCAGAAGCTCCTCGGCGCTCGGGAACACCATGTCCGCGTACGGCAGCGCGTTTTCAAGGATCGTCCGCCAGTCGAACCGGATCATCTCCGCGTCGGGGTACGAGAAGTCGAGCGACGTCGTCATCCCCATGCCCTTCGCGCGCCGGAGGACTTTTGCGAGCTCCGCGCCGCCGTTCTCGGCCATCCGGCGCATCGCGGTCGGGTAGCCGAAGTGAAACACGCGCGCGCCGCGGAGATGGTCGAAGTCGACGTCGTCCGCCGAGAAGGTGTCGTTCGCGGCGGCGTAGTGCAAAAAAATCCGGTCGACGCCGGGGGGCGCGAGCACGATCGTGTAGGACGAGTCCTCGCCCTCGGCGACGCGCGTGCACGAGGGGTCGCCGCCGAGCTCGCGCAGTATCTCGCAGGTCATCGCGCCGAGCGCGTCGCCGCCGATCTTCGCCGCGAGCGCGGTCTTGATGCCGAGCTTCGTTAGCGCGATGCCCGTGTTTCCGACGCTCCCGCCGGTCCAGAACGTGTTTCTGCCGGTCTTGATCATCCGTCCGGGCGCGAAGATGTCCTTCGCGTTCGCGGCGCCCGGGAAGAACTCGGGGATGATGTCGACGCACAGGTGGCCGGCGCTGACCGCTTCGTACATGGCGTGCCCCTCCTATTATAGCCCGTGCAGCGTGCGGGTGATGATCTCGTCCTGCAGCGCCGAATCGAGGTTGACGAAATACTCGCAGTAGCCGCCGATGCGCACGATCACGTTCCGGTACTTCGCGGGCTCGCGCTTCGCCTGCCGAAGCGTCTCGGCGTCCGCGAAGTTGACCTGCACCTGCGGCCCGCCGGACTCGAGGTACGCGTACACGAGCGCCGCGAGCGCGCGCTTTCCCGCATTTCCGCGGACGACGGACGGGTTCAGCTTCACGTTGAGCGCGTAGCCGCCGGTGACCCTCGAGTGGTCGAGTTTCAGGACCGAATTCAGCATCCTGGTCGGCCCGGACACGTCCTTCCCCTGCGAGGGGCCCATGCTGTCGCTGAACGGCTCGCCGCGAAGCCGCCCGTTCGCGGTCGCGCCGGTGATCTCGCCGTGGTAGATGTGGAAGAAGTAGCCGAACAGCGTCGAGACGTACTTGTCGCGGCCGCCGGGCGTGTTGTAGGAGAACACCTGATCGTCGAATTTCCGGAGGATTTCCGCGGCGAGCCGGTCGACGTCGTCGAGGTCGTTTCCGTAGTGGCTCGCGGTCGAAAGCAGCCGACGCGCGTCGTCAAAGCCCTCGAAATTCGCGTCGAGCATCCCGGAGAGCTCGGAAAGGGAGAACCGCTTTTCCTCGTACACGCGCCTCCCGATCGCGGCCATCGCGTCCGCGGCGGTGCCGAGCCCGTAGGCGTAGAACGACCAGTGCGTGCCGAGCTCCGCGCCGCCCTGGAACATGTCGAGGCCGCTTTCGATGCAGCCGTCGGTCAGCAGAGACGCGAACGGGTCGAAGCACTTGCCGGGCATGTCGGCTTGCCGGTCGAGCGCCTCCCGGTAATCGGCCTCGACGTGCTCCGACAGGACGGCGAAGTACGCCTCGCGGAATTTGCCGAAGCTGTCGAGCTCCGATTCCCGGCCCTTGTAGCGCCGGAACACGTCCTCGAACAGCATCGGGAACGCGATCGGCTCGGTCACGCCCCAGTTCGGCTGCCTGCCGGGGATCATGATCTCGACGCAGCCCATGTTGTAGTAGTCGTTCGCGCATTCGTCCGCGTAGCCGAGCTTTTTCAGGTTTTCGATCCACACCTCGTCCGCCATCAGCATCGGCTGCCCCGCGCCCGCGCGCACGCAGTCGATGATCCGGTCCAAGTACCACGCGGGGTTCTTGCGGTTGACGCGCGCGCCGACGTTCGGGTAGGGGAGCTTCATCTCCGCGATGACCTCGAGGCAGGCGCCGGTCAGCGCGTTCGCGGCGTCGCGGCCGTCGGGCGAAATGCCGCCGATCGTCAGGCTCTGCACGGTGCGCATCCGGGGCTCGTTGACCTTCAGCCAGAAGCAGCGGAGGATTTCCTTCGCCTCCTCGCGCGCCATGCGGCCGCTCGCGACGTCCCGTTCGTACAGCGGGAACAGGTACTGGTCGAACCGCCCGAACGACAGCGCCGAGCCCCAGAGAATCGCCATCATCACCTGCAGCATCCACGCGAACTGCACGCCCTCGCGGAACGTCTCCGCCGGGCGCGCCGAGAGCCTTTTCAGCATCAGGCCGATCTCGACCAGCTCGCGCGCGCGCGGCTCGGGGGACTTCGCGGCCTCAGTCAGCGCGAAATCGCCGTAGCGCGCGAAGAACCGGCTCGCCGCCCCGCAGACGACAAGCTGCGCCTCGTGGAATCCGGAGGGATGCTCCCCCGCCCGCGCGCGTATGTCTTTGAGCCGCTTCTCGAAGCCGTCCGCGAGCATCTTCCCGTAGTTCAGGCTCAGGTGGTTCGCCGCGAACCACGGCAGCGAATCGATCTCGCGCTTGACATCCGCGCCGTAGTCCAGCTTGAACGCGCGCTCGAGCTCGCGGCCGATCTCGTACGCCTCGAGCCGCGGCCCGTACTCGGTCCGCATGCCGCGGATCAGCGCCTGCAGGTCGTCGTAGGAGATGCTCGCGTCGTGGTAGACGCGGCTCATCAGCGCCCAGCGGCTCTTCTTCGTCGTGAAGCTGTCCTCGAACGTGCGGATGCCGCCCGCCCTTTCCGCCCGGTTGCGCTCCGCGCGGTTTTCGAGGTATTTGTCGAGCACATTCCGCGCCATCCGGCGCTGCTCCTCGGGGCCGGGCGTGCCCTCGCACAGCGGGAAGAAGTTCACGGCGCTGCCGGCGATCAGCTCGTCCGGCAGGATCGCGAGCGGCGCGTGGTCGAGCAAATATGCCTGCGCCTTGGCCCTTCGCAGTTCGACGCCTTCCCCGCGCGTCGACAGGAGCGATTCATGCGCGAGCGGATAGAACAGCGTCCGCCGGACGCCCGCCGCGTTCAGCTCCTCGATGGTCTTTTTAAGCCTTTCGATCCGCCCGCTCACAGCCCCCGCCCCCATTCGCGCCCGCCCATCGCGATGATTTCGGCCTTCCAGCGCTCGACGGTCTCCCGGTCCGGCGCGCGGAACGGCGGCGGGCTGTCCTTCCCGAGCCGCCGCGCCTTCGACGACCCGAGCGCGTGGTACGGCATGATCTCGAACCCGAGAACCGGCAGCCGCTTTGTCAGCTCCGCGATCGCCCGGAAGTGGCTCTCGAAGTCGTTCACGCCGGGAATCACCGGGCAGCGCAGCACGACCTCCGCGCCGGAATCGCACAGGAATTCGATGTTTTCGAGGCCCTTCCGGTTCGACATGCCCGTCATCGCGACGTGCCTTTCGTCGTCGGTCAGCTTGTAGTCGACGAGGAACAGGTCGGTGAGGTTCAGGATCGCCCGGTAGTCCTCGCGCGCGCCCGCGCCGCTCGTCTCGACGCAGGTGTGTATTTCCTCGGCCTTCGAAAGCGCGAGCAGTTCCCGGAGGAACTCCGGCTGCATCGTCGGCTCGCCGCCGGTGATCGTCACGCCGCCGCCGCTGCGGTCGAAGAACCGCTTGTCCCGCGCGACCTCGCGGATCACGTCGATCGCCTCCATGTCGGTCCCGACCGCGGTCAGCGCGCCGGTCGGGCAGACCGCGATGTCCCTTCCGCCGCAATCGCACTTGTCGCGGTCGAACGCGTGCCGGCCGTTCTCGAACGCGTGCGCCCCGCAGACCGCGGCGCAGCGCCGGCACAACTCGCACTTCTCTTCAATGTATGAGACTTCGACGAGCGGCGAGATGCCCTCCGGGTTGTGGCACCACTGGCAGCGCATGTTGCAGCCCTTGAGGTAGACCGCCGTGCGGATGCCCGGCCCGTCGTCGACGCAGAACGGCTGCACCGAGAACACGCGCCCGGTCACGGCGCTATCCTCCGGCCGCGCGCGAGCAGCAGCTTTTCGGCCTCCTCGCACCACAGCATGTCGTTTTTGGCGACGATTTCGTGCAAATCCCTAAACAGCGGGTCGGACTTTCCCAATTCCCCGAAATCCTCGATCGCGGTCAGCGGGAGCCGCAAATTGCAGTAGATCAGCTTCTTCCCGCCCGGCAGATTCGGGAGCGCCCTCGTCGCCTCCGCCGCGGCGTCCAGCCCGCCGATATGCGAGATCAGGTTCGACGGGTCGATCGCGCCGGTCTCGATCAATTTCAGCGCGTCTATCATGTCGTCGAGCTCGCCGCCGGAGGTGCCGATCACGTGCCGGAAGTTGTAGTGCACGTCGTAGAAGTTGACGCGCGCGAAAAAATCCCTCTTCGTCGGCCCGGCGAAGAAGTTCAGGCAGCCGTCCTCGCCGAGCGCGGCGTCCGCCGTCTCGATGACCTCGGGCACGGGCGCCATGACGATCGCGTCGTCGTAGCCGCGCGACCCGTTCGCCTCGAGCAGCGCGGCCGCGGCGTCGCAATCCCGCGTGTTGAGAACGATCACCTCGACGCCGTTTCTGCCTTTCAGGAGCCTCCGTGCGCGCGCGACGCGGCTCTCATCGATGTCGGTCAAGACGATGCGCCTCGGCCGGGGCTCCAGCGCCATCGCGACTTGCGCCGCGCCGAGCCCCATCGGGCCGCAGCCGGCGACGATCGCGAGCGAGCCGCCGTCCTTCAGGCCCATGACGTGCGTCCTCCGGTCGGCGGCCAGGTGGTAGTGCGCGCGGACCGCGGCGACGAGGCACGAGATCGGCTCGCCCATCGACGCCCTGTAGCACGCGCTCGAGCGGTAGGGGAGCACGTAGCCGCGCCCGATCGCCTCGCCGGGCACGACGATTGCGGTCGCGTCGCCGCCGTAAT
>JAAYZL010000164.1 GCA_012514855.1 Clostridiales bacterium | reverse complement strand
GACTTCGAAGCGGTGCGCGCGGTCTCCAAGAGCGTCAACTGCTCGGTCGCGGCGCTGTGCCGCTGCGTTCCCGCGGACATCGAGCGCGGCTGGGAGGCGGTGCGCTTCGGCAGGAAGCCGCGCATACACGTGTTCCTCGCGACCAGCGAAATCCACATGAAGTACAAGCTGCGCATGGAGCCGGACGAAGTGCTAAGGCGCGCGGTCGAGGGCGTCAGGCTCGCGAAGACATTGTGCGAGGACGTCGAGTTCTCCTGCGAGGACGCGAGCCGCTCGGACCCGCAATTCCTCTACAAGGTGCTCGAGGCCGTCATCGACGCGGGCGCGACGACCGTCAACCTCCCGGACACCGTCGGCTACGCGATGCCCCTGGAGTACGGGCAGCTCATCCGGAGCGTCCTTGAAAACGTCCCGAACATCGGCCGGGCGATCGTCAGCGTCCACTGCCACAACGACCTCGGCCTCGCGGTCGCGAACACGCTGTCGGCGATCCAGAACGGCGCGCGGCAGGTCGAGACGACGGTCAACGGCCTCGGCGAGCGCGCGGGCAACTGCCCGGTGGAGGAGGTCGTGATGGCGCTTCAGACGCGCTCCAAGCTCTACAACGTCGGGCACGGCATCGACACGACGAGGATCTACCGCACCAGCCAGCGCGTCTCGAAGTTCACGGGCGTGCCGGTCGCGATCAACAAGTCGATCGTCGGCCAAAACGCGTTCGCGCACGAATCCGGCATCCACCAGCACGGCGTGCTCGCAAACCCCATGACCTACGAGATCATGACGCCGCAGTCCGTCGGCAAGACCGAGAGCACGATGGTGCTCGGAAAGCTGTCCGGCCGGCACGCATTTGTTGACAAGCTGAAGGCCATGGGGTACACTCTTTCCAGGGAGGAGATCGACGACGCGTTCGTTCGGTTCAAGGACCTGGCCGACCGCAAAAAGACGATCACCGAGGACGACCTCGAGGTGCTGATGAGCCAGAAGCTCGCCGACGTGCCCGCGACCTACAGGATGGACACGTTCCAGATACAGAGCGGCAACCGCATGCAGGCGATGGCGAGCGTATCGCTCGTCCACGGCTCGGAGACCGCGACCGAGGCCGCGACCGGCGACGGGCCGATCGACGCCGCGTACAACGCGGTCGCGCGCATCGTCGGCGGTCAGTGGCCGCTGGCCGCGTACGACATCAAGGCCGTCACCGAGGGCCGGGACGCGCTCGGCGAGGTCACCGTCCGCGTAAAGCACGGCGACGGGACCTTTACGGGCCGCGGCCTCGCGAGCGACATCATCGAGTCGTCGATCCTCGCCTATGTCAACGCCATCAATCGCGCGCTGGCGCGGGAAAAGGGCGCGAGCGCGTAACCTTATGCCGACGGAAAACAATAATTCGCCCAAAGCGGCAGGGGGTTTTCGATGCGGGGCAAGGAGCCGGAGCGACGCGTAGCAGCGCTACGTTGCGCGGAAGGCGACACCGCCCCGCGCGAAAAGAGCCGCCGCAACGACGAATCAAGGTTTGGAATTGGTATTACCCCGAAAGGAGGGCGCAACCGTGGGAATGACCATGACGCAGAGGATACTCGCGGCGAAGGCTGGCCTCGACGAGGTCTCGGAGGGACAGCTGATCGAGTGCAATCTCGACCTCGTGTTCGGAAACGACATCACGGGCCCGGTGGCCATCGACGAGTTCTACAAAATGGGCGTGGACCGGGTGTTCGACGGAAAGCGGGTCGCGCTGATCCCCGACCACTTCACGCCGAACAAGGACATCCAGGCCGCGGCGCTGACAAAGAAGCTCCGGGAGTTCGCGCGCAAGATGGGCACCCGCCACTTCGAGGTCGGCAAGGTGGGCGTCGAGCACGCGCTGCTGCCGGAATCGGGGCTCATCAAGCCCGGCGACGCGGTCATCGGCGCGGACAGCCACACCTGCACGCACGGCGCGCTCGGCGCGTTCGCGACCGGCGTCGGCTCGACCGACATGGCCGCCGGCATGGCCACCGGAACCGCGTGGTTCCGGGTTCCGGAGGCGATCAAGGTCAACCTCAAGGGGAAGCTCCGAAAATACGCCTCCGGAAAGGACGTCGTATTGCACCTGATCGGAATCCTCGGCGTCGACGGCGCGCGCTATCAGTCGATCGAGTTCGCCGGGGACGTCGCGGCGCTTGCGATGGACGACCGCTTCACCATCGCGAACATGGCGGTCGAGGCGGGCGCGAAGAACGGCATCTTCCCGGTCGACGAGCAGACGCTCCAATACGTCGCGGAGCACGGCGGAAATCCCGGAACCGCGTATCAGGCCGACCCGGACGCGCATTATGTCCGCGAGATCGAGCTGGACCTCGATCAGGTGCCGCTGACGGTCGCGTTCCCCCACCTGCCGGAAAACGCGCGCGGCATAGAGGAGGCGGAGAGGGAACGCATCAAGATCGATCAGGTCGTCATCGGCTCGTGCACGAACGGCCGGATGTCGGACATGCGCGCCGCCGCGGAGATCCTCAGGGGCCGCACCGTCGCCGGCCACGTGCGCGCGATCGTCATTCCGGCGACGCAGGCGATCTGGAGGCAGTGCGTCGACGAGGGGCTGATGAACGTCTTCGTCGACGCGGGCGCGGCGGTCTCGACGCCCACCTGCGGGCCGTGCCTCGGCGGGCACATGGGCGTCTTGGCCGAGGGCGAGCGCTGCGTCTCGACGACGAACCGCAATTTTGTCGGCCGCATGGGGCATACAAAGAGCGAGATCTATCTCGCGTCGCCCGCGGTGGCCGCGGCGTCCGCGGTCGCGGGGTATATCGCGGGCCCGGAACATCTGGAAGGGGGAAAAGCGCGATGAAGCTGAACGGTTTTGTGCACAAGTACGGCGACCACATCGACACCGACGTCATCATCCCGGCGCGGATGCTCAACAACCCCGACCCGGCGTTCCTCGCCGCGCACTGCATGGAGGACATCGACGCCGAGTTCGTCCGGCGCGTCCGGCCCGGCGACATCATCGTCGGCGGATTGAACTTCGGCTGCGGCTCGAGCCGCGAGCACGCGCCCGTCGCGATCAAGGCGGCCGGCATCTCCTGCGTCATCGCGAAGAACTTCGCGCGCATCTTCTTCCGGAACGCCATCAACATAGGACTTCCGGTGCTCGAGTGCCCGGAGGCCGCGGAGGACGCAGAAAACGGCGACGAGCTCTCGGTCGACCTCGACGCCGGCGCGATTTTGAATCTCCGCAGCGGAAAGACCTACGTCGCCGCGCCGTTCCCGCCGTTCATGCAGCAGATCATCGATGCCGGCGGGCTCGTCAACTCGATCCGCGCGCGGCGGGAAGGGGCGCAACCATGACCTACGACATCGCGGTGCTGCCGGGCGACGGCATCGGCCCGGAGATCACGCGCGCGGCGGTCGCGGTGCTCGAAAAAGCCGCGGCGCTCTCCGGATTCTCGGTCCGCGCGGCCGAGTTCCCGATCGGCGGGGCCGCGATCGACGCGTTCGGCCGGCCGCTCCCGGAGGACACGATTTCCGCCTGCAGGAATTCCGCCGCCGTGCTGCTCGGCGCGGTCGGCGGGCCGAAGTGGGACGCGCTCCCCGGCGACCTCCGCCCGGAGAAGGGGCTGCTCGGCATCCGCGGGGCGCTCGGGCTGTACGCGAACCTGCGCCCGGCCGTCGTCTACCCGGCGCTGCGCTCCGCGTCGCCGCTCAGGGACGAGATACTCGGCGACGGCATCGACATTTTGGTCGTGCGCGAGCTGACCGGCGGCATCTACTTCGGGCGGCGCGGGCGCTTCGAGAAGGACGGCGGCATGGTCGCGTTCGACACGGAGGAATACTCCGCGCGCGAGATCCGGCGCATCCTGAAGGTCGCGTTCGACATCGCGCGCGGGCGAAAGGGCCGGCTGTGCTCGGTCGACAAGGCGAACGTGCTCGAATCCTCGCGGCTGTGGCGCGAAATCGCGGGCGAGACGGCGCGCGAATACCCGGACGTAGCGCTCACGCACATGTACGTCGACAACTGCGCGATGCAGCTCGTGCGCCGGCCGGGGCAGTTCGACACGATCGTCACCGGCAACATGTTCGGCGACATACTCTCCGACGAGGCGTCGCAGATCACCGGCTCGATCGGCATGCTGCCCTCGGCCTCCCTCGGCGAGGGAACGCTCGGCCTGTACGAGCCGATCCACGGCTCCGCGCCGGACATCGCCGGGAAGGACCTGGCGAACCCGATCGGCTCGATCCTCTCCGCGGCGCTGCTTCTCAGGCACTCGCTCGGCCGCCCGGACGCCGCGGAAGCCGTCGAAAGCGCCGTCCTGCGCGCGCTCGACGGGGGACTGCGCACCGCGGACATCGCGTCCGCCGGCGGGCATGTCGTCGGCACGGGCGCGATGGCGGAACATATACTCTCGGCGCTTAAATAATACCGAGGAAGAATATTAATTACTCCAAAGGGCCGAGGGATTTTCGATGCAGAACTAGAGGTTGAAATTCCGAAGGAATTTCAAGTCGCCAAGGCGACTGCCTTTGGCAATTTTCAATTGACAAAGGCACCGGAGCCGGAGCGAGGCGTAGCCGGGGTCCTACGTTGAGCGGAGAGCGACAAAGTTCTGCGCGAAAAGACTTGGCACGACGAGGAATTAATATTTTGGATTGGTATAATTTCGGAAATGGGGTGAACACATGATCACCGGCGCAGAAGCCATGGTGCGCTGCCTCGAGGCGGAGGGCGTCCCGGTGCTGTTCGGGTATCCCGGCGCGACCATCGCGCCGTTTTACGACAGCCTTCGCGCGTCCAAAATCCGGCACGTGCTGACGCGCACCGAGCAGGGCGCGGGCCACGCCGCGAGCGGCTACGCGCGGATCTCCCAAAAACCGGGCGTGTGCGTCGTCACCTCCGGCCCCGGCGCGACGAATCTCTTGACCGCGATCGCGACCGCGTACAGCGACAGCATACCGCTCGTGGCGATCACCGGCCAGGTCGCGACGCGCCAGCTCGGGCGCGACGTGTTTCAGGAGGTCGACACGACCGGGGCGGCGGCGCCGTTTACGAAGTACAGCTACCTCGTCAAGTCCGCCGCCGACCTCCCGCGCGTGTTCAGGGAGGCGTTCCACATCGCCTCGACCGGGCGCAAGGGGCCGGTCCTGATCGACGTGCCGGTCGACGTGCAGCGGCAAATGATCGAATTTTCGTACCCGGACGGCGTCTCGATCCGCGGCTACAAGCCGCCGCACGCCGGGCATCCGCTGCAGATCCGGAAGGTCGCGGAGGCGATCCGCGCGGCGAAGCGGCCCCTGATCTGCGCGGGCGGCGGCGTGTTCCTGTCCGGCGCGGCGGAGATCGTGCGCGCGTTCGCGGAGAAATTCCGGCTGCCGGTCGTGTCGACGCTGATGGGCGTCGGCGCTCTGCCCGCCGATCACCCCTGCTACTACGGCATGCTCGGCATGACCGGCACGACGACCGGAAACATTGCGATCGACCGGAGCGACCTGCTGATCCTGATCGGCGCGCGCGTCGGCGACCGCGCGATCACGCGGCCGGACTCGGTCGAAAAATCGACGACCGTCGTGCACATCGACATCGACACCGCCGAGATCGGCAAGAACGTCGGCGCGACCATACCCCTCGTCGGGGACGCCGCCGCGGTCGTCTCCAAACTTTCGGAGATGGACCTCGAGGGCGACCGCTCCGAGTGGCTCGACGAACTCGACGTCCACCGCGCGAAGGAGCGCGAGAAGATGCTCGCGAAACAATCGAAGCCCGGCTTTCTGCACCCCGGCGCGTTCGTGCGGATGCTCTCGGAAAGGCTCCCGGAAAACTGCGTCTACGTCGCGGACGTCGGCCAGAACCAGATCTGGTCGGCGCGGAATTTTCGCGCGAAAAACGGCCGGTTTCTGACGACCGGCGGCATGGGCACGATGGGCTACTCGATCCCGGCGGCGATCGGCGCGAAGGCCGCCGCCCCGGAAAGGTGCGTGGTCGCGGTGTGCGGCGACGGCTCGTTCCAGATGTCGATGAACGAGTTGGCGACGATGCGCCAGCACGGCTTCCCGGTCAAGATCGTGATCCTTAAAAACGGCAAGCTCGGCATGGTGCTGGGCATCCAGCGCTCGGCCTACGGCGGCCGCGAGTTCGCGGTCGACCTCGAGGGCAGCCCGGACTTTGAGCTGATCGCCGCGGCGTACGGCATCGGGTACGCGCGCGTTTCCGACATGGAGGCCGCGGAGGATGCCGTCCGGCGGATGCTCGAAAGCCCCGGAGGATATTTGCTCGAGTGCGCGGTCGACCCGGAGGAGGGAGTACAGTGAGAAGCATATTGTCCGTACTGGTGGAAAACCGCGCGGGCGTGCTCGCGCGCACCGCCGGGCTGTTCGCGCGCAGGGGCTACAACATCGAGAGCCTCGCCGTCGGCGAGACCGAGGACGCGACGGTGTCCCGTATGACGATCGTCGCGCAGGGCGACGAGCGGATCATGGAGCAGGTCGAAAAGCAGCTCAACAAGCAGATCGACGTGATCAAGGTGCGCCAGCTCAACGCCGAAAACTCGACCCGGCGCGAGCTCGCGCTCATCAAGGTCAACGCGAACACCAAGACCCGCGGCCAGATCACCGACATCTGCGCGATCATGAAGGCGGAGGTCGTCGACCTGTCGCCGACGACCTTGACGATTGAGATCGCCGACCGGCCCGAGCGCGTCAAGCAGCTCTTGAACATGGTCGAGCCCTACGGCATCGCCGAGCTCGTGCGCACCGGCATGATCGCGATGGAGAAGGGGAGCGCGGCGATCGCGCTGCCCGAATGACGAGATTTTTAAAATTGGGAGGATAAAATCATGGTTCAGATGTACTACGACAAGGACTGCAACCTGGGACTGTTGACCGGCAAGACCGTCGCCGTCATCGGCTACGGCAGCCAGGGCCACGCGCACGCGCAGAATTTGAAGGACAGCGGCGTCAAGGTCGTCATCGGCCTCAGGCCGGACTCGCCGCGCGTCGAAATCGCGCGAAACGACGGCTTCGAGGTGTTCGACGCCGCAGGGGCCGCGAGTGCCGCCGACATCGTGATGATGCTGACGCCGGACGAGCTCCAGCCGGATATCTACCGCGAGAGCATCCTCCCGAACCTCGGGGAGGGCAATATCCTCGCCTTCGCGCACGGCTATTCGATCCACTTCAACCAGATCGCGCCGCCCAAGGACGTCGACGTCGTCATGATCGCGCCGAAGGGCCCCGGCCACACGGTGCGCAGCCAGTACCTCGAGGGCAAGGGCGTGCCGTCGCTGATCGCGATTTATCAGGACGCGTCCGGCCGCGCGCGCGAGTTCGCGCTCGCCTACGCGTCGGGCATCGGCGCCGGGCGCGCGGGCATCATCGAGACGACGTTCAAGGAGGAGACCGAGACCGACCTGTTCGGCGAGCAGGCCGTGCTCTGCGGCGGCGTGACGGAGCTGATGAAGGCGGGCTTCGACACGCTCGTCGAGGCCGGGTACTCGCCCGAAATGGCGTACTTCGAGTGCGTGCACGAGATGAAGCTGATCGTCGACCTGATCAACAGCGGCGGCTTCGCGATGATGCGCTACTCGGTCAGCAACACCGCCGAGTACGGCGACTACATGACCGGAAAGCGCATCGTCACCGAGGACACGCGCAGGGAGATGAGGAAGATCCTGCGCGAAATCCAGGACGGCACGTTCGCCAGGAACTGGAACGTCGAAAACCGCGCGGCGGGCAAGTCGAACTTCCTCGCGATGCGCAGGATCGAGGCCGCGCACCCGGTCGAGACCGTCGGCGCGAAGCTGCGGAAAATGATGAGCTGGCTGAAGAAATAGCGGTCAAAATAGCGGAGGAAGTGCGCTTGCAAAACCTAGAAACCCTGCAAATGCGGCTCGCGGCGCTGTCGGTGTTCGAAGGGCTGAAGGCAGACCCCGTCGTCCGGGCGCTCGAAGCGCTGCTCGCGGACGCGGGCAATGCCCGGACAATCTCCGACTGCGCGCGGCTCGCGGCGCTCCTGTTCGAGGCGGGAAGGAGCCTGACGGACTACCTGTATTCGCGCGCGCTCCGGGACGAAAACCCGTACGTGCGCCGCTTGGCCGCCGGGGAAACCATCTCCTCGGCGCTGAAGGACGCGCTCGGGGCCGAACTTGCAACGCTGCAACTGCTCGGGGGCCTGCGGCCGGACGACTTGCTCCCCGACGGAATTTCGTTCCCGGTCGCGCGCTGGGAGGTCGAGGAAATCGACTTTTCCGGAGGCTATCACCGGCACATGGCGAACATCCGCGAGGCGGGCTACGGCGCCTTCGCCGACCACCACGTGTTTTTGCTCCGCGACGGAGAGCTCAAGCCGGTGCTGCACCCCGACCCGGTCGACTTCGACAAATTGACCGGCTACGCCCGGGAGCGCGGCGAAGTCGAAAGGAACACCGCCGCGCTCGTCAACGGGCTCCCCTGCTCGAACGTGCTGCTCTACGGCGACAGCGGCACCGGAAAATCGACGACGGTCAAGGCGCTCGCGAACCGGTTCCGGAACCGCGGATTGCGCTTGATCGAGCTTCGCCGGGACCAGCTCGGGGAAATCCCTTGGCTGATCGACCGGTTGTGCGGCAACCCGCTGAAATTCATACTGTTCATCGACGACCTGTCGTTCGCCTCCGGGGGCGACCACTTCTCGCAGTTGAAGGCGATCCTCGAGGGCAGCGTCACCGCGCGCGCCGCGAACATCGCGATCTACGCGACGAGCAACCGGCGCCACCTCGTCCGGGAGAACTTCCGGGACCGCGAGGGCGGCGAAATCCACCTCCGGGACACGCTCGAGGAGATATCGTCTTTGAGCGAGCGCTTCGGGCTGACCGTCACGTTCCTGCGGCCGGATCGGGCGCTGTATCTCGACATCGCGCGCCGGTACTGCGAGGAGATGCTGCTCCCGTTCGACGGGGAAGTCGCGCGCGCGGCCGAGGCGTTCGCGCTTAACCGCGGCGGCCGAAGCCCCCGCACCGCGCGGCAGTTCGCGGAAAACCTGGCCACCGAGCAAAGGAGGGAACCACAATGATGCTCAACAGCCACACGGTCACGAAGGGCGTCGAGCGCGCGCCGAACCGCAGCCTGCTCTACGCCTGCGGGCTGACGCCGGAGGAGTTGAACCTGCCGCTGATCGGCGTCGTGAGCTCGTTCACCGAGATCATCCCCGGCCACATCTACCTCGACAAGCTCGCTGAGGCCGTCAAGGCCGGCGTGCGCATGGCCGGCGGCACGCCGATCATGGTTCCCGCGATCGGCGTCTGCGACGGCATCGCGATGGGCCACGCGGGGATGCGCTACTCGCTTCCGTCGCGCGAACTGATCGCGGACTCGGTCGAGACGCTCGCGGTCTCGCACGCGTTCGACGGCCTCGTGCTGATCCCGAACTGCGACAAGATCGTGCCCGGCATGCTGATGGCCGCCGCGCGCGTCAACATCCCGTCGATCGTCCTTAGCGGCGGGCCGATGCTCGCCGGGCGGCACGGGGAGCAGCCGATCAGCCTGTCGCAGATATTCGAGGCGGTCGGGAGCTGCAAGGCGGGGATGATTGACGAAGAAGAGCTCTCCGAATACGAGCGCGAGTGCTGCCCCGGCTGCGGCTCCTGCGCGGGCATGTACACGGCCAACAGCATGAACTGCCTGTCGGAGGCGATCGGCATGGCGCTGCCGGGCAACGGAACGATCCCGGCGGTCTATGCCCAGCGCACGCACCTCGCCAAGCGCGCCGGCATGCGCGTGATGGACCTCGTCGGAAGGGGCATCCGCCCGCGCGACATCCTGACCCCGGAGGCGTTCTCGAACGCGCTCGCGGTGGACATGGCGCTCGGCTGCAGCACGAACAGCGTATTGCACCTGCTCGCGATCGCGAACGAGGCTCACGTGCCGATGAGCCTCGAGAGAATCAACGAGGTCAGCGCGCGCACGCCGAACCTGTGCCACCTGGCCCCGGTCGGGCAGAGGCACCACATCGAGGACCTCGACCGCGCCGGCGGCGTGCCCGCGGTCATGGCGGAGCTTTCGAAGAAGGGACTTCTCGATACCGGGCTCCTGACCGTCACCGGAAGAACCGTCGCGGAGAACCTCGCGGGCGTTCAGAACCTCGACCCGGAGGTCGTCCGCCCGATCGACAGCCCGTACGGCGAGACCGGCGGCATCGCGGTCCTGTGGGGCAACATCGCCAAGGAGGGCGCGGTCGTAAAGCGCTCCGCCGTCGCGCCGGAAATGCTCCGGCATTCGGGCCCCGCGCGCGTGTTCGACGGCGAGGAGGCCGCGATTTCCGCGATCTATCGGGGTGAAATCCGCCCCGGCGACATCGTCGTGATCCGCTACGAGGGCCCGAAGGGCGGCCCCGGCATGCGCGAGATGCTGAACCCGACGTCCGCGCTCGCGGGCATGGGGCTCGACAAAGAGGTCGCGCTGATCACCGACGGCCGGTTCTCCGGCGCGTCGCGCGGCGCGTCGATCGGCCACACCTGCCCCGAGGCCGCGGCGGGCGGCGAGATCGGCTTGCTCCGGGACGGTGACATCCTCGAGATCGACATCCCGGCGGGAACGCTGAACGCGCGCATCCCGGACGAGGAATTCGCCGAGCGCCGCGCGGGGCACGTTCCGAAGGCTCCCGACGTCGGCGGCTGGCTCCGCCGCTACGCCGCGCTCGTCACCTCCGCGAACAGGGGCGCGGTGCTCAAGTAATTTATCGAAAAAGCGCTTGACAGCGCGGCCGGATTCCGGTATACTGTCCGAAACTTACAGAGAAGGAGGCGCGGCGATGTCTATTCTTTCGTCCATTATCATTCGAAACAGGCAAAGACGCGCAGCTTTCAGAGAACGGCCCTAGAGCCCTTCGAAAAGCGAACGCCCTTTGCCCGCTGTCCGTGCAGGCAAGGGGCATTTTTTATCCGGAATGGAGAGTGAAGGTATGAAGCTAAGGGAATTCGAGCTGGCGGCGGCAAACCTCAAGGGCGTGATCCACAAGACCCCGGTCAACTCGTCGCGCACGTTCTCGGAGATGTCCGGCGCGGAGCTGTTCCTGAAGTGCGAGAACCTGCAAAAGACCGGCTCGTTCAAGGTGCGGGGCGCGTACAACAAGATCGCGGCGGTCGCCAGGGAATCGGAAAACATCCCGACGCTGTTCGCCTCGAGCGCCGGAAACCACGCGCAGGGCGTCGCCTACGCCGCGCGCGCGATGGGCGCCAGGTCGACCATCGTCATGCCGCGCACGACGCCGATCGCGAAGGTCTCGGCGACCGAGGGCTACGGCGCAGTCGTCGTGCTCGCCGGCGACTGCTACGACGAGGCGTACGCGCACGCGAAATCCCTCTGCGACCAGGAAAACGGCTGCTTCATCCACCCGTTCGACGACCCGGACGTCATCGCCGGGCAGGGCACGATATCGCTGGAGATACTGCAGGCGCTCCCGACCGTCGACGCGATCCTCGTGCCGGTCGGCGGCGGCGGGCTGCTCGCGGGCATGGCGGCGTGCGTCAAGCGGATCAACCCGCGCGTGCGCGTGATCGGCGTGCAGGCCGCGGGCGCGGACGCGATGGTGCGCAGCTTCTGCACGAAGGAAGACGTGTGCTGCGATTCGGTGTCGACCATCGCCGACGGCATCGCGGTCAAGCGGCCGGGGGTGCTCACCTCGCAGCTGATCCGCGAGCACGTCGACGAGATGGTGACGGTCACGGACGACGAGATCGCCTCGACGATACTGCTCCTCTTGGAGCGCACGAAGATGGTCGTCGAGCCCGCGGGCGCGGCGGCGCTCGCGGCGGCGCTCGGGCGCGACGTCGAGCTCTCGGGCAAGCGCGCGGTGTGCGTGCTCTCCGGCGGCAACATCGACGTCGGGTTCATCCACAAGGTCGTCGAAAAGGGCCTCGTCACGCGCGGCCGGCAGATGAAGTTCCAGACGGTGATGCCGGACATCCCCGGAAGCCTGCACCGGTTTTCGGAGGTCATGGTCCGGTGCGGCGCGAACATCATCATGGTGCAGCACGACCGGCTGAGCACGAATCTCGCGATCGGCGACGCGATACTGCACGTCGCCTGCGAGGTCACGAGCCGCGAGCACGGACAGGAATTGATCCGGCAGCTCGAAAACGCCGGCTACAAGATCATCATGGAATCCTGACGGGAGGAGGCATCGCCATGGAACACACGGGCGCACAGATATTGATACAGTCGCTGATCGACCAGGGCGTGGACGTGCTGTTCGGCTATCCGGGCGGCGCGGTGCTCAACATCTACGACGCGCT
>JAAYZL010000163.1 GCA_012514855.1 Clostridiales bacterium | reverse complement strand
CGAACTCAAGAAGGAATCGAAGAACGAAAAGCAGCAGATCGTGATGCTCGACGTCGTCAACGACGCCCCCGGCCGCTTGGCGGCGAGGAGGCACGTGATGCGCTACCTCTACGAAATCCCCGCCGTCCAGGGGAAGGACGAGGACAAGGAGGACTTCAAGGAGCGCATCAAGAACGTCAAGCACCCGGTCGTCGAGAAGCTCTTCCGCGAGATCGCGCCGAAATACAAGAAGCGCGCCGCGGAAAAGGGCCAGGGCGGCGGCTATACCCGCATCGTCCGCAAGGGCCCCCGCCGCGGCGACGCGGCCGAGATGGTCGTGCTGGAGCTGGTGTAGGAAATTGCAAAATTCCGCGCGGCGTGCAAACGCCGCGCGGTTTTCTATCTGCCCCTCTTTCGGCTCCTCGGCTTCGCCTTATACGGCCTTCCGAACATATCGTACTTGCCGCTCAGCATCTGCCCGACCGTCCCGTAGAAAATGCTCGGCTCCGGCGTGTGAACGCCGCCCCAATGGTTCGAAAGCGCCTGCGGAATCATGTCTGTGCCGCAGAGTTGGCAGGTCGGCCCATCCTCCGTCGGGAAGAGCAGGCCGCATTTGGGGCACCATAGCCCGCCGGTTCCGGTCATGGGGCGCCTCCTCCCGAAAAAATCGTCAACTGGTGGCGAACGCGCCCGTCAGCGCGTCGTGCGCGTACACATTTCTGTCATCGGCCCACGCGATTCCCCACGGCCTCGCGCTTTCGTGGAAGCGCCACACGGGTCTGCAGATGTATTGGCTCGCCTCGCCGTCCGCGGGGACGAGCATGTATTCCAGCGTGATGGAGGCGATTGGAATGGGGCCGCCCCACCACAGGAATCCCTCGCCCTCCTTCAGATCGTCGAACATCGCGCGGTACGGGAGGATTCCCTCCGCCCCGCCGAGCGGCTCCAACCGAAAGACCGTCGCGGTCAGGTCCGCCAAGCCGCGCTCGTCGAAGGAGACCACGAGGTTCTGCGCGGGGATCGCGCGGCCGCCGTCCGGGGTCTCGAAATAGGATCGGTTGCAGAACGGGAGCCCGTCGCGCACGATCGCGAAATCGAACGTCTCCGCGCGGTACATCCGGTCCGCGCATTCCTCCCGCAGGCCGTATCCCACGAGGAGCATCGGTTCCTCCTCTATGCCGAACAGCGAAAGGAAGTCCCGCGCGTACCCACGCACGGCGTCCGGGTCGGCAAATATGCTCGGAATGTCGAAGATTTCCCCCGGCTCGGTGATCAGATGCTTGTGGCGGCGGAAATCGACCTCGCCCGCGCGCTCCGCGTCGGCGAGGAAAGAGATCTCGCCGGTATTCCGCGAAAGACGCAGCAGCGCTCCCGCGTGGGCAAATTCCTCGGCGCCGTCGGAGAGAATCTCCTTGGAAGCCAATATCGCCGCCGGATCGCCCTCCGGCCAGAAGAAGGAGATCAGCCGCTCCGCATCGATGTCCGGCGGCGTCGCGCGATAGACGGCGGCGGTCTTTTTGCCGAAATCGTGGATCGCCGCGTCGATGTCGATCGTCGTGTCGTGATTTTCGATGCGCACCTCGGCAGCCTCATGCGCGTCGGGAGCGCGCTCCGGCAGGCGGACGCGATAGTCGGTTTCGGCGAGCGTGACGCTATCGAGCAGGTCGAGAAACGCCTGCTGCTCGTCTTCGCCCGCGAGGGCCTCGATGGAGAAGCCGAGGATGCTCAGAATGCACAGCAAAACCGCGATCGATCTCTTCATTTCGTCGCCTCCACATGCAATGATGAATTCCATGCAGGTTAGACGTTAAAATTGTGGAATTGGTTCAAAGTGGAAGTTACGACAACCCGATCGCCTCGTAGAGCTCCTCCCACTCGGCGAGCAGCCCCTCGAGCGCGGACTTCGCCTCGAGGTGGCGCTTCGCGACGTCCCGCGCCTCGTCCGGGTTCTGGTAGAGCTCCGGCTCGCCCATGCGCGCCTCGAGCCTGGCGATCTCGGCCTCGCACTCCTCGACGCGGTTTTCCTGCGCCTTGAGCCTGAGTTCCAGCGCCTTCCTCGACTCGCGCAAAAGCCTCTCCCGGCGCTTCAGCTTCTCGACCTGCGTGCGCGTCATGCCGGGAGCGGCGTCGTCCTCGTCGAAGGCGTCCGCGCGGCGCTTCTTGTCGAGGTAGTCGTCGTAGTTTCCGAGGTACTCGCTCACGCCGTCCGTCCGCATCTCGATCACGCGGTTCGCGATGCGGTTGATGAAATACCGGTCGTGCGACACGGCGAGTATCGTGCCGTCGAAGTCCTCGAGCGCGCCCTCGAGCACCTCGCGGCTGTCCATGTCGAGGTGGTTCGTCGGCTCGTCGAGCAGCAGCAGGTTGTCGCGCTTGAGCATCAATTTCGCGAGCGACACGCGGCCCTTCTCGCCGCCGGACAGCGTCCGGATCTTCTGGTACACGTCGTCGCCGGTCAAGAGAAACAGCGCGAGCACCGAGCGCACGCGGTCGAGCTCGAGCCTGGGGAACGCGTCCCACAATTCGTTCAGCACGTCCTTTTCCGGGTCTAGGCCGGACTGGTGCTGCTCGTAGAAGCCTAAATCGACGTTCGCGCCGTACTCGACGGTTCCTCCGTCGGGCGCGAGCCTGCGCGCGAGTATGTTGAGCAGCGTCGTCTTGCCGACCCCGTTCGCTCCGATCAGCGCGACCCGGTCGCCCGCGCGCAGATGGATGCCGAAATCCTCGAACAGCATCCGCCCCTCGAACGCCTTCGACAGCCCCTTCGCCTTCAATACGTCCTCGCCGGTTCGCCTGCGCGCCTCGAACGAGAAGCGCACCTT
>JAAYZL010000003.1 GCA_012514855.1 Clostridiales bacterium | reverse complement strand
GCGCCTGGAACACGTAGGTCGTCCCGTAGTCCGCCTTCGCGGAGTTCGTGCGCGCCATGATGACGAGCCCCGCGAGCGACGCGAACACGCCGCTCAACATGTAGGTGATATAGGTGATCTTCGGGTTGTCGATGCCGGTGAACCACGTGACCTTGCTGTTCGAGCCCATCCACTGGAGCTTTTTGCCGTAGGGCGTCTTGTGGACGACCACGCACAGCCCCGCGAACACGAGGAGGAAGAGGATCGTGAGCAGCGGCACGGGGCCAAATTTCGCGTCGCCGAAGTCGAGCAACTGCTGCGGGAAGTTTCCCTCGGCGCGGCCCTGCGTCAGCGCCATCGCGATGCCCATGAACACGTTCTGCGTGCCCAGCGTCACCAGGATCGGGAAGATCCCGACGTTCGAGATGAAGAACGCATTGATAAGTCCGCACGCGAGCCCTATCGCGAGCCCGATCACGACGCACGCGGCGAGCAGAATGCCGACGTTTCCGCCGTCCGGGGCGAGGTACGTGCGCAGCAGGATGCCGTTCGCGACGCCGACGAGGTTCGCGATGCTGACGATCGAGAGGTCGATGCCCCTGGACAGGTACGCGATCGCGATGCACATCGCGAACAGCCCCGGCTCGACGAGCTGAAACAGCATCGACTCCATGTTCTTAGGCCTTAGGAACCTGTCGCCCCGAAGCCACACCATCAGGCCGAACAGCGCGATCGTGATGAAGATGAGCTGTACGGATTTTTTGTCCATCCTTCGAAGTATCTTCATGCGCCGGCCCTCACTTTCCGCTCCTGAGCTTGGCCTGAATCCCCTGCACCGCCGAGGCGAACAGGATCAGAATGCCGAACACGAACTTGCCGTACTCCGGCTGAATCCCGATGAGGACGAGATTCTGCGAGATGATGTTGGTCAGGAGCACGCCGAGCACGACGCCCAGGACGCTGCCCTTGCCGCCGGTGATGCGCGTGCCGCCGATGACGACGGCCGCGGTCACGGTGAGCTCGCGGTTCTGGAAGTCGTAGGGGTTGGCGACCTGTATGTTCGAGACGCCGACGATGCCCGCGAGCCCGGCGATCGCGCCCGCCAGCATGAAGATGAACAGCCGCGTCTTCCCGAGGCTGAAGCCGACGCGCTCGGTCGCGGACTGGTCGCCGCCGATCGCGTAGATGCTGCGCCCCGCGAGCGTGTACTTCATCAGGAAGTGCATGATCAGGCACACCCCGAGCGCGACGAGCACCGCCGGGTGAAGGCCGACGGTCGTCCCGTCGGCGGAGGACATCTTGAACAGCAGCGTCTTGGAGAACTCGATCATCCTCACCGGCATCTCGGCGGGAAAGATGTACTCCGAGCCGACGAACTGGAACATCACGCCCATGAAGATGTTCGCCGAGCTCAACGTCGCGATGAACACCGGCAGCTTGAACTTCGAGACGAGCAGCGCGTTTACGCTCCCGAGCGCGGTGCCGATCAGCATGCTCATCAGGAACACGAGGGGCAAGGGCATGACCACGCCCCGCGTCATCTGGAAGATGGAAAGCACCTTCGAGGTCGTGTACGCGGAGAACATGCCGATCCACATGAAGCTCATGTCGATGCCGCCGCTGATCAGGACGATCATCACGCCGCAGGCGAAGATCATCGGGTAGGAGCAGACCTTCAAAAGGTCGAAGACGTTGATGATGTTGAAAAACGCGGGGTTTGCGATGCTGAAGGCGATGGAGATCAAAATGATCAGCGCGAGCGAGAGGAACTCGCTCTTGTACGCAATTTTCCGAAGCGTTCCGTTCATGCGAATCTCCCTCCCGTCAGTACGCGCCGACGATCCGCTGGCTGATGTCCGAGGCGGAAACCGTCCGCGTATCGCTCTCAAAGACGACCCTGCCCGCGTTCATGATCATCACGCGGTTCGACGTGGTCATGATCTCGCCGACGTCGTCGGAGATCAGCACGATGGCCATCCCCTTTTTCGCGAGGTCCTTGATGATCGCGTGAATCTCGCTCTTCGACTTTACGTCGACGCCGACGGTCGGGCAGTTCAAGATGAATATCCTGGGGTCGGCGGCGAGCCATTTCCCGAGCACGATGCGCTGCTGGTTTCCGCCGGAGTACTCGCTCGCGACCGTCGTGTAGGGCTTGACGGACATCCGGAGCGCCTCCATCCACTTGACGGAGAGATCCCGTATGCGCCTCTCCGGCACGATGCCGAACTTGTTCTTCATCCGGTCGATGATCGCCGAGGAGAAGTTGTCGCCGAGCGAGCGGTTCAACAAAAGCCCCTCCGAGAGCCTGTCCTCCGGGAGGTAGGCGATGTTGTTCCTGAGCGCGTCCTGCCGGCTCCGGATCGGCGTCTCCACGCCGTCGATGAACACCGTTCCGGAGGTCGCGGGCAGAAGCCCGAACAGCGCCTTCGCAAGCTCCGTGCGGCCGGAGCCCAATTGCCCGGTGACGGCGAGTATCTCGCCCGGGCACACCGAGAAGCTGACGCCCTCGAACGCGCCCGCGCGCGACAGGTTCTCCGCGCGAAGAAGCGGCTTGAGCCCGCAGTCCTCGAACGCGAAGGGCTCCTCCTGTATCTCCTTGCCGGTCATGTAATAGGCGAGCTTTTCGCGGGGGAAGCCCTCCGCCGACTGGTCGACCACCTTCTCGCCGCTGCGGATGACGGTGATCCGGTCGCAGATCGCCATCACCTCGTCGAGCTTATGGCTGACAAACATAACCGCGACGCCCTTTTTTTTCAGGCCGCGGATGATTTCAAACAGTTTTTCGATTTCGCGCTGCGTGATGGCGGTCGTCGGCTCGTCCATGATGATGAGCTTCGCGTCCTGGCAGATCGCGCGGCAGATCGCGACGATCTGCTTTTCCGCCACCGATAGCTGCTCGACTTCCTTGTTGAGCGGCAGCTCGACGCCGACCTGCCTGAGCGCCTCGCGCGCGAGCGCGTCGCTGAACCGGCTGCTCACGAACCGCTTCCTGTTGTGCACGCGGTAGCTCATCGCGATGTTTTCCGAAACCGTCAGGTTCGAAAACACCGAAAAATCCTGGTAGATGACCTGTATGCCCTCCGCGATCGACTGCGCGGCGGTGAGTTTTGCGTAGTTCCGGCCGTTGATCGCGACCGTGCCCGCGTCGAACGTGTAGACGCCGGAGATGATCTTGATAAGCGTCGACTTTCCGGAGCCGTTTTCGCCGCACAGGCAGACGACCTCGCCGGCATCGATCGCGAAATCGATGTTGCTGAGGACGCGGTTTCCCGAAAACGCCTTGGAGACGCCCCGGAGGTCGAGTATGCGCTCCGTCATGTGCCTTTCCCCTCTTTCGCAGCGGCAGGTCTCGGCCCGGAGGCCGGGAGGCGCGCACCAAAGCATGCAGCGCAGGGACACGCGGCCGTCCGGACGAGGGCGCGTGTCCCTGCGCTTCCCGCCGAACGGCCGTCCGCCCGGCGGGCGCAATGCGGATTAGTAGTCGACCTCGTCGACGTTCTCGGCGGTCAGCATGCGCCACTCGGTGCCGGTGATGACCTTGTCCTCGACGATGATGCTGTTGAAGCCGAACACGCCCAGATCGTCGCCGGTCTTGAG
>JAAYZL010000021.1 GCA_012514855.1 Clostridiales bacterium | reverse complement strand
GGAACCGGGCGCGCGCGCGCTCGCGACGATGCTGACCGCGTCGATGGACACGAACGACTTCTTCTCCGAGGCGCACCCGAAGCTCCGCCCGGTCGAGAGCCCGACCGTCGGGGTGTTCCTGTCGGGCGCGTGCCAGGGGCCGAAAGACATCCCGGAGACGGTCGCGCAGGCGGGCGCGGCGGCGATCAAGGTCGTGGGCGTGCTCGCGAAGGATCGGCTCGTGACGAACCCCTGCGTCGCCAGTTCGAACGAGCTTCTGTGCAACGGCTGCTCGCAGTGCGAGAAGGTCTGTCCGTACGGCGCGATCACCTACTCCGAGCGCGAGGTCGTCGACCGCGGCGTCAAGGCCGTCCGCAGGCTCGCATCGGTCAACGAGGCCGTCTGCCAGGGCTGCGGCGCGTGCACGGTCGCGTGTCCGTCGGGCGCGATGGATTTGAAGGGCTTTGCGAACCGGCAGATCATGGCGGAGGTGGACGCGATATGCAAGGCGAAGTGAGGGAGTTCAGGCCGCTGATCGTGGCGTTCTGCTGCAACTGGTGCAGCTACGCGGGCGCGGACCTCGCGGGCTCGAGCAGGCTCTCCTACCCGGCCGACGTAAAGATCATCCGCGTGCCGTGCTCGTGCCGCGTGAACCCGCTGTTCATCCTGCGCGCCCTCCAGCGCGGCGCGGACGGCGTGATTATCTGCGGCTGTCATCCGGGCGACTGCCACTACACGACCGGCAACTACTACGCGCGCCGGCGGATGACCGTGCTGTTCCGCCTCTTGGAGTTCATGGGCCTCGACAAGCGGCGCGTGCGCGTCGAGTGGGTGTCCGCCGCCGAGGGCGCGAAGTTCGCGGGCGTGATGAACGACTTCGCCGGCACGATCAAGGCGCTCGGCGAGAATGTGAAGCTGGGGGATTTGCGATGCAAACCGTAGCCGGGAGGGTCGTCGCGCGCGCGAAGGAGCTGTTTCTCGCGGGCGGGGTCAGCCGCGTGCTGGGCTGGGAGCGCGGCGAGTTTTCGCACGAGCGCACGCCCGCGCTGTTCGAGACCGCGGAGGAGCTCGAAAAGCTCGTCTACGACGAATTCTGCGGGCCGAACCTGTCGAAGGAACTGATCGCGCTGTCCCGGCTCGAGGGCAAGACGCTCGCGGTCATAAAGCCCTGCGACGCGCGGAGCCTGAACCTGCTGCTTTCGGAGTACCGCGTCGACCGGGAGAAGGTCTACATCCTCGGCGCGGGCTGCACCGGCATGCATGGGAAGGACGGGCTCCTGCTCAAGTGCGAGACCTGCGGGGGCAAGGACTTTCCGGTGTCCGACGAGGTGATCGACGACGAAGAATGCCGCGAGGTTCCGCTCGGCGACCGCTTCGCGGAGGTCTGCAGGATCGAGCGGATGTCCGGCGACGAGCGCTTCCAGTTCTTTCGCGGCGAGCTCTCGAAGTGCATCCGCTGCAACGCCTGCCGCAACATCTGCCCGGCGTGCTCGTGCAACCAGTGCGTGTTCGACAACCCGGATTCCGGCGTCGCTTCGAAGGCCAGCGCCGACCCGTTCGAGGACAGCCAGTTCCACATCGTGCGCGCGTTCCACGTCGCCGGGCGCTGCACGGACTGCGGCGAGTGCTCGCGCGCCTGCCCGCAGGGGATTCCGCTGCACCTCTTGAACCGCAAGATCATCAAGGACATCGGCGAGCTCTACGGGGAGTACGAGCCCGGCGGCCGCTCGCCGCTCATCGACTACCGGACGAACGACGTGCTCGACAGGGGGGAATCGCATGCTTAAGCTGAATCTGGACCGGTTTTTCCGGATTGCCGGGCGCCGGAAGCTGTTCGTCCCGATCCGGAGGGCCGGGCAGGTAGACTTCGGCCTGTGGGAGCCGGGCGCGGACGTCGATTTCGACAGCCTGACCGCCCGCTCCGCGAAGGGCCTGTTCTTCCCGCAGTGCGAGGATTTGATGGCGTTCAAGATGCGCGGGGCCGAGATCGGGGTCGAAGCCTCGGCGGTTCCGGACGACATGTTCGTGCTGTTCGGCGTGCGCGCGTGCGACGCGCGGAGTTTCGAAATCCTCGACCGCGTGTTCCTGTCCGATCCGGTCGACACGTGGTACCGGGCCCGCAGGGACGCCGGCACCGTCGTGTCGCTCGGCTGCCCGCATCCGCTTTCGGAGACCTGCTTCTGCTCGGTGTTCTCAATCGACCTCGCCGAGCCGGAGGGAGATGCGCGGGCGTGGATACTGGACGGCGAGCTGTATCTGAAGGCCGCGACCGACAAGGGCGAGGCGCTGCTAAAGGAACTCGACGGGGAAGAGGTCGACGACGATGCGCTCGACGGGGCCAAGGCCGCCGCGCGCGCGAAGATTCTCAAAAACCCGCTCGCCGACCTCGATCTGACCGGGTTCGACGGCGAGCACATGATGGAGATGTTCGACGCGCCCGAGTGGAAGGCGCTCTCGAAGGCGTGCCTAGGCTGCGGCGCGTGCACCTATGTTTGCCCAACCTGCCAGTGCTACGACATCCGCGACTTCGACACCGGCTCGGGCGTTACGCGCTTCCGCTGCTGGGACTCGTGCATGTTCTCGGACTTCACGCTGATGGCGCACGGCAACCCGCGCAGGACGCAGCTCGAGCGGTTCCGCCAGCGGTTCATGCACAAGCTGTCGTACTTCCCGAAGAACAACGAGGGAATCTACGCCTGCGTCGGCTGCGGCCGGTGCGTCGGGAAGTGCCCGATGCACGTGAACATCGCAAAGGTCGTCCGCGCGCTGGGAGGGAAGAACCGATGACACG
>JAAYZL010000162.1 GCA_012514855.1 Clostridiales bacterium | reverse complement strand
TACCTGCGGCTGGAGCGCCTTCCGCACATCTGGTGCGCGGGCTGCAGCAACGGCATCATCATGCGCGACGTCGCGCAGGCGATCGACAATTTGCAGCTCGACCCGAAGAACGTCGTGATCGTCTCGGGCATCGGCTGCTCGTCGCGCGCGGCGGGATACATGAACTTCAACACGCTGCACACGACGCACGGCCGCGCGCTGGCGTTCGCGACCGGCATCAAGATGGCGAAGCCGTGGCTCAAGGTGATCGTGTTGACCGGCGACGGCGACGCGACGGCGATCGGCGGCAACCACCTGATCCACGCGGCCAGGCGGAACATCGACCTTTCGGTCGTCGTGTTCAACAACAACATCTACGGCATGACCGGCGGTCAGTTCTCGCCGACGACGCCGACCGGGGACATGGCGACGACCGCGCCCTACGGAACCATCGACCCGGACTTCGACATCCCGAAGCTCGCGGAGGCCGCGGGCGCGACCTACACCGCGCGCGGCACCGCCTACCACGTGCCGCAGACGATCAGGCTGATTCAGGACGCGATCGCGCATGAGGGGTTCTCTCTCGTCGAGTGCGTCTCGATCTGCCCGACCTACTACGGGCGCAAGAACAAGAAGGGCGACGCGGTCAACATGATGAAGTGGCAGCGCGACAACGCGGTGACGGTCAAGAAGGCGCTGGAGATGACGCCGGAGGAGCTCGAGGGGAAGATCGTCTACGGCGAGCTGTCGCGCGCGACGAGACCCGAGTACGTGCGGGAATATGAGAAGATCATCGAGAGGGCTGGGAGGGTTGAAGCATGAGGGAGAACACGCGGTTTGAGCTTCGGTTCACCGGCTCGGGCGGGCAGGGGGTCATATTGTGCTCGATCATACTGGCGGAGGCGGCGTTCCTGGCGGGCAAGAAGGTCGCGCAGTCGCAGTCGTACGGTCCGGAGGCGCGCGGCGGGCTGTGCAAGGCGGAGCTCGTCATCGACGAGAAGGAGATCACCTACCCGAAGGTCACGAAGACCGACTTCCTGCTGGCGCTCACGCAGGCGTCCTTGGACAAGTTCGGCGGGAACACCGCCGAGGACGCGCTGATCATGATGGACAAGTCGCTGATGGAGCCGGACGACCTCGGGAGCTACAACGTGGTGTCGCTGCCGATATTGTACACGGCGAGCCACGTCGTCGGGAAGCCCATGACGGCGAACATCGTGGCCGTCGGCGCGATCAACGAGCTTCTGCACGTCGCGCCGGAGGAGGCGCTCAAAGAGGCGGTGCTGATGCACATCCCGAAGGGGACGGAGGACATCAACATGGTCGCGCTCGCGGAGGGCAAGAAGCTCGGCGCGGCGGCGCGCTGGACCGTGACGCTCAGATAGAGGAGGCCGACGGATGAAGATACACGAATACCAGGCGGCGGCGCTTCTGAAACAGTACGGGGTGCCGGTGCCGGAGGGAACGCCCGCGTTTACGGTCGGGGAGGCGGTGAAAGCGGCGGAGGCGCTCGGAAACGGGCCGTTCGTCGTCAAGGCGCAGGTGCACTCCGGCGGGCGCGGCAAGGCCGGCGGCGTGAAGTTCGCGACGACCGTCGAGGAAGTGCGGGAAAAGGCGAATGCAATCCTCGGCATGACGCTGGTGACGAAGCAGACCGGGCCGGAGGGCAGGGTCGTCAAGCGGCTGCTCGTCAACCGCGCGGTCGACATTCGGCGCGAGTACTATTTGTCCCTGACCGTCGACGGGGCGGCCGGGCGCGTCGTGATGATCGCGTCCAGCGAGGGCGGCACCGAGATCGAGCAGACGGCGGTCGAGGCGCCGGAGAAGATACTCACGACGCCGGTCGACCCGATGCTCGGGCTCATGCCGTATCAGTCGCGCGACGTCGCGGCGAGGCTCGGGCTGAACCAATCGGAGGCGAAGCAGTTCGTCAGGCTCGCTCAGTCGCTCCACCGGCTGTTTATCGAAAAGGACTGCTCGCTCGCGGAGATCAACCCGCTGGCGGTCGACGCGTCCGGGAACCTCGTCGCCGCCGACGCGAAGATCAACTTCGACGACAGCGCGCTGTTTCGGCATCCGGACATCCTCGAACTCCGCGACCTCAACGAGGAGGCTCCGCGCGAGGTCGAGGCGTCGAAGTACGACCTGAACTACATACAGCTCGACGGCAACATCGGCTGCATGGTCAACGGCGCGGGGCTGGCGATGGCGACGATGGACATCGTGCAGGCGTTCGGGGGCACGCCTTCGAACTTTCTGGACGTCGGCGGCGGCGCGACGGCGGAGAAGGTCGCGGGCGCGTTCTCGATCCTGCTGTCCGACCCGAAGGTCGAGGGGATCTTCATCAACATCTTCGGCGGCATCATGAAGTGCGACGTGATCGCGGCGGGCGTCGTCGAGGCGGCGCGGAAGCTCGCGGTCAAGGTGCCGCTGGTCGTCAGGCTCGAGGGCACGAACGCGGAGGCGGG
>JAAYZL010000161.1 GCA_012514855.1 Clostridiales bacterium | reverse complement strand
GCTGGTCGGCGGTCAAGCTGTACTTCATGATCGGCCTCCCAACCGAGACGGACGAGGACGTGCTGGGCATCGCGCATCTGGCCGGGCGCGTGCGCGCGTGCTATTTCTCTGTGCCGAAGGAGAGGCGCGCGCCGGGGCTAAGGATCACGGTCAGCGCGTCGGTGTTCGTGCCGAAGAATTTTACGCCGTTCCAGTGGGCCGCGCAGCTCGGAAGCGAGGACGTGATCCGCCGCCAGCAGATGCTCAGGCACGCGCTTTCAAAGGTCAAGGGCGTCGAATTCAAGTACCACGCGATGGATTTGAGCTGCATCGAGGCCGTGTTCGCGCGCGGCGACCGCAGGCTCGCGGACGTGCTCGAGCGCGCGTTCCGGCTCGGCTGCCGGTTTGACGGCTGGTCGGATCGGTTCCGCTACGACCTGTGGCTTCAGGCGCTTCGGGAAATTGGCCTCGACCCGGACTTCTACGCGTCCCGCGAGCGGCCGTCGGACGAGGTCTTCCCCTGGGAGCACCTCGACGCGGGCGTCAGCAAGGCGTTTCTGCTCAAAGAGTGGGAGAGAGCGCAGTGCGGCGAGACGACGGTCGACTGCCGAAAGGGATGCGTCGGCTGCGGCATGGCGCGCTATGAGGGGGCCTGCCGATGAGGGCGCTGATACGGTTCGGAAAGCGCGACCGGCTGCGCTTCATATCGCATTTGGATTTGCAGCGCTTTTTTCAGCGCGCGCTGAACCGCACGGGGCTGCCGATCGCGTTTTCGCAGGGCTTCAACCCGCACCCCGTGATGTCGTTCGCGTCGGCGCTGGCCGTCGGCTGGACGAGCGAATACGAGGTGCTCGACGTGAAGCTCGCGCGGGAGGTCGACGCCTCGCTCGTTGAGGAGATGATGCGGCTTGCGCTTCCGGAGGGCCTGCCGGTGCTGGAAGCGCGCCTGGTGGACGACCGCCACCCGGCGATGATGGCGCTCGTGACATGCGCGGACTATCGGATCGCGCTCGCGGGCGACGGCGCGGCGGAGGTTCTCGCTGCGATTCCGGAATTTCTGTCAAAGGAGAGCGTCTTGGGCGTCCGCAGGACGAAGTCCGGGGAGCGCGAGATCGACATCCGCCCGCTCTGCGCGGAGCTCAGGGCCGGGAACGGCTGGCTGGACGCGCGGCTCAAGCTGACCGAAAGGGATACGCTGAAGCCGGACGTGCTGCTCGCCGGCCTTTCCGCGATCGCCGGCGCGCCGGTTCCTGGCGTGCGCGTACACAGGCTGTGCCTTCTTGGGGAAGGTGAGTCCGGAGCCGCGACTCCGGTCATGGAGTTGAGTTTCAAGCGATGACAAAGCAAATACTGATCGACGAACTCTGCGGGGAGACAACGCTCGCGCTGTTGGAGGACGGCGAGCTGGCGGAGCTGTACGCGGAGAGCGAGGGCCGCGAAAAGCTGACGGGGAACATCTACGTCGGCCGCGTGGAGAACGTGCTGCCCGGCATGAACGCCGCGTTTGTGAACATCGGCCTCGAGAAAAACGCCTTTCTGTACGCGGGGGACATACAGCTCGAAATGGGCGACGAGGAGCTCGCCGAGCGGCTGCGGGCGGCCGAGATTCAAAAGCTCGTCCGGCCCGGACAGACGATCGTCGTGCAGGTCGTCAAGGAGCCGGGCGGCACGAAGGGCCCGCGCATCTCCTGCCACATCACGCTGCCGGGGCGGCTGAGCGTGCTGCTTCCGACGGTTCCGTATGTCGGGATCTCGCGCCGGATCGAGGAGGAGGGGGAGCGCGGCCGCCTCCGTGGGATCGCGTGTTTGCTGACCGCGGACACGGGCGCCGGCATGATCGTCCGAACCGCGGCGAGCGGCGCATCCGTCGAGGAGCTCGAGGCCGACTTTCGCTCACTGGAAAGGCTGTGGGAAGCGATCTCCCGGCGGGGCCGGCACGTCGCCGCGCCCGCGCTCCTGCACCGGGACGACAGCCTGATCGACCGCGCCGTGCGCGACATGCTCGCCTCGGACGTCGAATCGGTGCGCACCGACGACAGGGGCGTCTACGAGCAGCTCGTCGACGCGGGAAAGGCGCTGTCGCCGGGCTTTGCGGAGCGCATCGTGTTCGACAAAATGGATATACCGCTGTTCGACCGCTATCGCGTGCGCAAACAGGCCGAAGTCGCGCTGAAGCGCCGGGTGTGGCTCAAGAGCGGCGGATACCTGGTGTTCGACTATACCGAGGCGCTGACGGTTATCGACGTCAACACCGGAAAATTCGTCGGAAAGCGCTCGCTTTCGGAGACGGTGTTCGAGCTGAACTGCGAGGCCGCGCGTGAAATCGCGAGGCAGCTCCGGCTCCGGGACATCGGCGGGATCATCGTCATCGACTTCATCGACATGAGCCTGCAAAGCCAGCGCGAGGAGCTGCTCTCGGTGTTTCGCGAGTGCCTGAAGGGCGACCGGACGCGCACGAACCTCGCGGGCATCACGGGCCTCGGGCTCGTCGAGATGACGCGCAAGAAGGTGCGCCAGCCGATCTACAAGCAGAAGTGCCACACCTGCCCGACCTGTCAGGGGAGCGGACTCGTCCCCTCGCACGAATTCACCGCGCGGCTGGCGCTTTCGGAGCTCCGCGGAAGGCGCGCGGCGGGGGATCAGACGCCGTACATCCTGCGCGTCGCGCCGCCGATCGCCGGAATCCTCGGCGCGGTCGGCGCGCCGGAGGGTGGGCATACGTACGCGTTCCCGGCGGACGATATCAAGGAGGACGAGTACCAGATATTGCCCGCAGACGAGACCGCGCTTCCGCCGAAATCGCGGCTATTGAGACACTGACCGGAGGATATGCGATGAAGGAACGGCCGCTCGTCGGGGAACGCGAGCTTGAACTGCAGCGCGAGTGCGCCGAAAAGGTCCAGCTGATGGAGAATCGGCCGGACAGCTACCACATCGTGACGCTCGGGTGCCAGATGAACGAGCGCGATTCGGAGACCATCGCCGGCATACTCTCGGAGATGGGCATGCGCCCGGAGCCGGTGCGCGAAGACGCGGACCTGATCCTCTACAACACCTGCTGCGTGCGCGAAAACGCCGAAAACCGCGCGCTCGGCAATGTCATCTGGCTGAAGGAGCTGAAAAAGCGCCGCCCTGAGCTCCTGATCTGCGTCGGCGGCTGCATGGCGCAGGAAAAGGGCATGGCCGAGCGGATGAAGAGCCTGTACCCGTTCATCGATTTGGTCTTCGGGACGCACAATATGCACAGGCTCGCGGAGTATGTCCTGCGCGTGCTCGAGAGCCGAAAGCCCGTGATCGAGGTCGACGAGATCGACGGCGTGATCGCGGAGGGCCTCCCCGAGAGGCGGTCGAGCGCGTTTTCCGCGTATGTCAACATCATGTACGGCTGCGACAACTTCTGCTCGTACTGCATCGTGCCGTATGTGCGCGGCCGCGAGCGCTCCCGCGACCCGGAGGCGATACTCGACGAGGCAAGGCGGCTTACCGACCGGGGCGTCAAGGAGGTCACGCTGCTCGGGCAAAACGTCAATTCCTACCGCGGCGGCGGGGGCGAGTTCGCGGAGCTCCTGTACCGGCTCGACCGCATCGGCGTCCCGCGCATTCGCTTCATGACCTCGCACCCGAAGGATTTGTCCGACGAGCTGATCGCGGCCTACGGAGAGCTTCCGCACCTGATGCCGAACCTCCACCTTCCGGTGCAGGCGGGAAACGACGAGATCCTCACCGCGATGAACCGCCGATACACGCGCGAGAAGTACCTGTCGCTCGTAGACAGACTTCGGTCTGTAAAAACCGACATCGGTCTGACTTCGGACATCATCGTCGGCTTTCCGGGCGAGACGGAGCAGCAATTCCTGGATACGATGTCCTTGGTCGAGCGCGTGCGCTTCGACGCCGCGTTCACGTTCGTGTTCTCGAGCCGCGTAGGCACAAAGGCGGCGCTGCTTCCGGACGACACGCCGGCGTCGGTCAAGGGCGAGCGCATCCGGAGGCTGATCGACCTCCAGCAGCGAATCTCCCTGGAGGTTTTGGAGGCGCAGGTGGGGAGGCGCGAGATCGTGCTCGTCGAATCCGTCTCCGCGCGCGGCGAGCAGTCCGTCGGCGGAAAGACCCCGCGCGGGCACATGGTGAATTTCCCGGGAAATGCCGACCTGATCGGCCGGTTTGTGTCGGTCGAAATACTCTCAGCGGGCCGCAACACGCTGCGCGGAAGACGATGGACGGAGGAAGAGTGCAATGAAAGACGTATTTGAGAAGACCAGGGAACTCGGGCAGGCGCTTATCGAGAGCGAGGCCTACCAAAACATGAAGGCGGCCGAGGAAAATGCCTATCGGAACGCGGAGGCCGCGGATACGATGAGCAGGTACCTGGAGCTCCGGAACGACATCCAGGACATGCTCGCGGGCGAAAATCCGGATTCGGCGGCGCTCAAGAGCATGTCCGACGAGCTCGATTCGCTGCAGGAAAAGCTCAACATGATCGAGGACGTCGCGTCGATGACGGAAGCCCGGAGCGCCTTTTCGAACCTGATCGCGCAGGTAAACCAGGTGCTGCAGTTCATGATCAGCGGCAAAATCACCGAGGACGAACCCGCCGGCTGCGGCGGGGGCTGCTCGTCGTGCGGAGGCGGCTGCCACCACGTGCACTGATTGCCCTCTGCAAAAAGGGCGCCGGGGGCACGGATTGCCCTCCTACAAAAGAAGAACGCGGGGTGACGGACATGGCGATCTCGCCGATGATGCAGCAGTACCTCCAGATGAAGGAGCAGTACAAGGACGCGATACTGTTTTTTCGGCTGGGCGACTTCTACGAGATGTTCTT